>CAZLJB010000005.1:0-29112 GCA_964559195.1 uncultured Anaerolinea sp.
TGCATGCGCAATGATTATGTGAGGTATAATTTTAATCCTTTTTTTGTTCCCGGCTGGTAGAACAGTCAGATTAGTGAGAATTGTAAGATCATGTTTATAGATCAAGCGGAAATTTACGTACGTTCAGGAAATGGTGGAAATGGGATGGTTCATTTTCATCGTGAAAAATTTGTTTCGCGCGGTGGGCCGGATGGCGGGGATGGTGGCCGTGGTGGCGATGTTATTGTTGAAGTTCGGGAAACCATGAATACCCTCTCAGATTATCGCCATAATATGCGTTTTTTGGCACAGGATGGTAAAGGCGGTGGCCCCAACAACATGTCCGGACATGGCGCTGAAGATTTGATTATTCCTGTTCCCCCTGGAACGGTTATCTTTGACAGTCTGACGGGTGAACTGTTGGGCGACTTGACCGACTCGGGTCAGCGATTGGTTATTTGCAAGGGCGGGCGCGGGGGTCGGGGTAATCAGCATTTTGCCACATCGCGTAACCAGGCTCCGCGTACAGGTGAAAAGGGTGAGCCCTGTGAAGAAAAGCAGCTGCGCATGGAATTAAAACTCATCGCTGATATTGGCATTATCGGCGTTCCGAATGCAGGTAAGTCCACCTTGCTTTCAGTATTGACCAACGCCAAACCAAAAATTGCGCCTTATCCATTCACGACACTTGAGCCAAACCTGGGTGTAGCCCGGATTGATGCCGAAACAACGGTCGTCCTGGCGGACATTCCTGGGCTGATTGAAGGCGCCAGTCAGGGCGCGGGCCTCGGGCATGATTTTTTACGCCATATTCAGCGAACCCGGGTTTTGATCCATTTGCTGGATGGCCTTGCAAGCGATCCCCTGGCCGATTTTAGCCAGATAAATGGTGAACTGTCGTTGTTCGACCCTAATCTTTCCAAAAAGCCGCAAATTGTGGCTTTGAATAAAATGGATCAAGCCGAAGCTGCCGAACTTTATCCCAACCTCAAGCAAGAGCTTAAAAAACGTGGCTATGAGCTTTTGCCAGTTTCTGCCATGGCGCGAACCGATGTCCGTGAACTGTTATTTGATGCTTTCAATAAATTGGCCAGCACACCGGTTTTAGCAGACACGGAATTGCCTATGCCGGTCTATCGCCCCAAAGAAGACCCCAAGCAGTTTACCATTTCTCGTGATGTCTCTGGGGAGTGGCGAGTCTCGGGTGCTGGTATTGAACGTACCGCAAAAATGACCTACTTTGAACACGCCGGTTCATTGCGCCGCTTCCAAAAATTGCTGGAGTTTCTTGGAATTGAAGCCGCCTTACGCGAAGCCGGAGTTAGAGATGGTGATACAGTCATGATTGGTGATTACGAATTGGAGTGGCAGGATTAGAAAAATCCCCTCAACATCCATTTGATGTTGAGGGGATTTTCTTTGTTTTTATCGCCGGTTGCGCAAAAAAGTTGGGATATCCAGGTCTTCCTGATAGGAAGCCTGCGGTTTAAATTCAGGCGGGTTGATGATCGAAGGTGTGACCGAAGGTGGGGTGTTAATTGTGGCAGGTTCAAAATTGCGTTGTTCGGGTTGCGGGTTTTGTATAGGCTGGGGGCGTGCCGGAGTCTGTGCTGGCTGTTGTCGTTCAGGCAGCGTACGTGGGTTGTTTACCGGGGTGCGTTGAACAATTCCAGGACGCATGGAAGCGCGTTCAAAACCAGTCGCGATGACAGTAATGCGGATTTCGTCGCCCATATTGGGATCGATGACAGCCCCAAAGATCATGTTGACGTCTGGGTGTGCTGTCTCGCGGATAATGGCGGCTGCCTGATTTACCTCAAAGAGGGTCATATTTGGGCCACCGGTCACATTGAATAAAACACCGCGGGCGCCATCAATGGTGATATCCAGCAACTGGCTTGAAATAGCCTGTTCGGCAGCCAGACGGGCGCGATCATCGCCTTCCGCGTGCCCAACTGCCATGAGTGCAGCGCCACCTTCAGACATGATCGCTTTTACATCGGCGAAGTCCAGGTTTATCAGGCCGGGGACGGTGATCAATTCAGAAATGCCCTGGATACCCTGACGCAGGACGTCATCTGCCATACGGAAAGCATCACTCAGAGTGGCTTTCTTATCGACAATCTGTAAGAGACGATCATTGGGGATCACAATCAGGGTATCGGCATGTTCCTTCAACATTTCCATGCCAGCTTCCGCAGATTGCATCCGGCGCCCACCCTCAAAGGTGAAGGGACGGGTTACCACACCAATCGTCAGAGCGCCGCATTCCTTGGCAATTTGTGCCACAATCGGTGCAGCACCGGTGCCAGTGCCACCGCCCAAACCAGCGGTGACAAAGACCATGTCGGCCCCTTTGAGTACAGAGTAAAGTTCTTCAGCTGTTTCTTCGGCTGATTTACGGCCTACTTCCGGGTTTCCACCAGCTCCCAGGCCGCGGGTCAGCTTATCGCCAATCCGTACCTTGGTGGGTGCTTTGGCCAATAACAATGCCTGGGCGTCGGTGTTGATGGCAACGAATTCCACTCCCTGGATACCTTCGATGATCATACGGTTGACAGCATTGCAGCCGCCCCCACCAACCCCTACGACCTTGATGCGGGCAAAAGTTTCTACAGGTTTGATTTCCATTTTTTCCTCCAAAAATGATTACCAATTCTAAGTGGTTGTTTGACAATTGAATAAGGAAGGGCGGCGTATTGCTTTTTATATATGCCGCCGTTTTGCCGGTTTATAATTATGGGAGCAGGCGTCTGAGCAAGTCTTTGACAGTATTCCAATTCTCGCCATCTCCTATTTGAATTTTATGTCCTTTTTTAGAAGTTTCTCGGAAGGACCCCGGAAGAGTCTGCATGGCGGCTGCCCATGACAGCAAACCCACGCTGGTGGAATAGGCCGGAGAGTAGAGCTTATCGGCCAATCCAAGCAGTTTTTCCGGCTGAGCTGTGCGAACAGGCATACCTAACACTTTTGTTGCCAATTGGCGGATGCCAGGCAACAGGCTTGTTCCGCCGGTCAGGATCATTCCTGCTGGTAACAATCCATCATATCCTGAACGCTTTATTTCTTGCAATGCAAGATCGAACATTTCTTCCACGCGGGCCTCAATTATCAGGCATAGGTCCCGGCGGCTCATTCGTGTTTGACTTTCCGCTCCGAAGGGTTGGACGTTAAAGGCTTCATCCATGCTCACTTCAGACTGTATTGCATGGCCAAAATTTTTCTTAACTTCTTCAGCCTGGTTGATTGGTAACCTCAGACCATGCGCTATGTCTTGGGTAATGTGATTACCACCAACGGCCAAGACCATGGTGTGCCAGACATCACCGCTGACATAAATAGCCAGGTCGGTGGTGCCTCCACCGATATCACACACCACAGCACCCATATTGCGTTCCGTATCGGTCAGTACAACTTCTGCCGATGCCAATGGGTTTAGAACAAATTGGGCCACTCGTACTCCGGCCGCGCCCATGGCTTGCCGTAAATTTTCTGCAGTGGCGGTTGCGGCGGTGATCACATGTGCTTCAACTTCCAACCGGTAACCATGCATACCAATCGGTTGGTGGATGCCGTCCTGCCCATCCAACGAGAAGCCTCTTTGGATGACATGGATTACTTCGCGACTGTTTGGGATGGCCACGCCGCGGGCTGCATCCATAGCTCGGTCAATATCTGATTCTTCCACCGTGTGTCCTGAAACGGCTACGACACCCCGGCTGTTGATGGATGCGACGTGCGCTCCAGCCAGGCTTACCAGGGCTGTTTCAATTTTGACACCCGAGGTTTGTTCCGCCTGTAATACTGAACGAGTAATCGCCTGTGAAGCAGCGCTCAAATCAATGATCACACCTTTGCGAATGCCTTCGGATGCTTCAATCCCTACGCCCATTATACGCAGTGAATCATCCTGTTCTATCCGGGCTACCAGGGTGCATACTTTTGTTGTGCCAACATCAATCCCAACAACGATATTTTCATCCATAATTTTTATTGTTCCACTCTGTAAAACGGAGCGCCCGGATATTCCACGCTGATCATGGTGGGCTTAATGTTTTTCGTGGTAAGGTAGGCAAGCATGGTTTGATAAACCTTCACTTTTTGATTGGTGTCACTAACCGTATATCCAAAATACACTTTCCAACCATTCGGGTCGCTCCAGCCGAGCCCGTATTGAGGATCAAATATCAGTGCAGCTCCCTGAGGTAATTGCAGTGAAAGAAGGCCAATTGCTGCGGATAAATCGACTGGTAGAAACGCCTGGAGATTGGCCGGTTTGTTCGGGTCAGGGCTGGGGGTTGGGGGGGCGCCATTAGCCAAAACCAGGGGCAATCCTGCAATTTCGCCCCGGGGTTTAAAGGCAAATCCGGCGGCATCAATCCAGTTAGTTTGTCCGTTTTGCTGCCAGGCCGCTACTGGGGTTCGTTCAGTTACCGATATTACCACGCTGTTCGGAAAATTTATACTGATTTGGGCATCCGAAATATCAGGAAAAGCAGCCAGGATATTAGACTGGATTTGAGCAGGTATTACAAAGGCAGATGGTTCGCCATTGATTCCCAATACAGCTTGAATTTCATCGTTCCCAATTCGTTGGTTGCCGGAGATCTCTGCGCCATTGACCAGGAAGGTGTCAAAATTTGTCATCAGAAACATAACTCCGATGCAAGCGATGGCGATAAAAAACGAAAACCAGCGCGGTCCGCTTTGGAGGTGGGGGAGAGAAATGTGGATTCCACCAGCTTTGGACTTGCTCGCGCCTCGCTCCTGTCCATACGGCATGTTCATAGCAACGTCGTAACGACGCTGCCAGCGACTGGCTGAAACGGGAGTGGCGCTGTGGTTATCCATCCGGCGTGGAGTGGTGGGAGCTTTAACCGCTGGTGTGGGTTTGGGCTGTGCCACTTTTTTTAATGTCAAGGTATCCCGTTTGCGCTGTTCTTCTTCTTTTCTTCTTCTTATCGCTTCAGCTCGAGTAATGGTTGTTCTATCCTGGCTCATTTATCCCTCCGGAACTGATGAACAGTATTATTTCGGTCGTTTTTCCGTTCCAATCCAAGCTCAATCAGCCGGTCAATCAGCCTTGCATAAGATAAACCACTGGCTTCCCACAGCTTGGGGTACATGCTGATATTTGTAAATCCGGGTATGGTGTTAATTTCATTCAGAAAAATTTCACCTGTTTGTGGATCGAGCAGGAAGTCAACTCGAGCCATACCGCAGCAATCGATGGCTTTATAAGCGCGCACAGCCATAGATTTGATCTTTGCGGTTTGCGATTCGCTCAAATCGGCCGGGATACGCAGTTCGGATGTCCCAAGCAGGTATTTCGCTTCGTATGAATAAAAATCTGCACCTGGAATGACTTCCCCAGGAACGGATGCTTCGGGGGTATCGTTTCCCAGGATAGAGATTTCAATCTCGCGCGGGTTTGGCACTCCCTGTTCAATCAGAATTCGGCGGTCGTATTGTGTCGCTTCCATTAAACCTTCCGCGATATCCGCTCTGGTTCTGACCTTGCTGATGCCAACTGATGACCCAAGGTTAGCAGGTTTGATAAAAAGCGGGTATGCCCCAAAACTCTCAGTTTGCTTTATGATTCCTTCGATATCTTTTTCGATTTCAGAGCGCAGCACAACGATGGATTTGACCACCGGGACGCCGTTCGCAAGCATTATATCCTTGAAGATACCTTTATCCATTCCAACTGCTGACCCGCTGACACTTGAGCCAACATACGCCACATCTGCCAGTTCAAATAAGCCCTGGATGGTTCCGTCTTCGCCGTAAGTGCCGTGCAGGATTGGAAAATAAATATCCACAGGCACTAAATTGTCAGTTCCAGGGTTGTTTTCTGCTCGTGGAGTAACGTATAAACCTGGTTTTGTCGGATCGGCGAACAAACTGGCAGACAGCAGGTGATCGGTATTACCTTGTTCGAAAGCAGTCAATGCATGTGGTCCTGTCAGCCAGTTGCCGTCATGGGTGATGCCAATTTCAATCACTTCATACCTGTCGCGATCCAATACTGAGAGTACCGAACGGGCAGACATGAGGGAAACCTCATGTTCGCCTGAGCGGCCACCAAACAAGAGCGCAATGCGGCATTTACCCGCTGTGTTGATCATTCCCATTCACCAATCAATTCAATCTCTAGCTCCAGGCTGACACCAAATTTTTGTTTGACCGTCTTTTGGGCAAGTTCGATCAGCGCCTTGATATCTGCGGCGCTGGTTTGACCATGATTGATAAAAAAATTGCCATGAATGCCACTGATTTCGGCATTGCCAATGCGTGTTCCTTTGAGACCGGCTGTCTCAATCAATCGTCCAGCAAAATCACCGGGAGGGTTCTTAAACATGGAGCCCATGCTTGCGCCAGGGGGTTGGCTGTTTTTTCGGCGTGCCGCAAACTGGTCTATTGTAGTCTTAATTGTCTCGGTTTGGCCATTTTCTAATTGAAACTCAGCAGCCAGAATGATGGCTTGTTGAGCATTATGCTTCAGGACACTGCTGCGATAGCCATATTCCATTTTTTTCACGGGCCACCAGGTACGGCCCTGGCTGGTTATTATCTCTGCTTGGAGTAAATTGTGGGCAACATCGCTTCCAAACGCGCCAGCGTTGCCGTAAACTGCACCACCTATCGTTCCGGGGACGGTGGCCGCCCACTCGAGTCCGCTCAGACCCTGAGCTGCGCAGCGATGGGCAAGGTTTGAAAGGATCACGCCTGATTCCGCCCGAATAACCGGTTGTGCACTGGGATGGAATTCTGTGGCTTTGGCCTTGTTCAATATAACTACTCCGCGTATGCCTTTGTCGCTGATCAGGATGTTGGACCCGCCACCTATTAGGTTGAAGGTCAGGTTGGCATCCCAACATGCATTCACAATACCGGCAAGTTCCTGGTTGCTGCGGGCAGTAACCAGGATATCCGCTGGCCCGCCAATACGCGCAGAGGTATAAGGCGCCAGGCTGACATTTTCCTGAACCTGTTCGCCGAACCTTTCGCGTAAATTAGCAGTTAAGTCAGAGACCACAAGCAACCATCCTTTAGCATTACTGGTCGTTATTTTTTAAATGACCAATTAATTTGGTCACAATATTTCGGGCTTCAGCTTCTGATTTATCCTTACCCAGGGCGCGGGTAAAATGGTGTTTCTCATCAGACCCGGTTTCTTGATTATCATTCAATACCATTTTCAGAGGTGGCAAGGCCAGGATATCGGATTGGTAGCTATGTTTTTTATCTTTCATCATTTTCCTCGTGAATGTTGCAGTTGTTTTATTCAGATTGCCTGCGAGCCAGTACCTCGGCACTGATCTGATCGGCATCTCCGGCGGACATGACGATTAATACATCGCCGGATTGTAGATGAGAAACAAGATAATTACTAATATCAGGCAGTTCTGAAATAAATTGAGCTGCCGGATGATGCATAGCCTTTACCACCTCATCGGCAGAAAAGACTTGCCTGGTTTCGCGGGCTGCATAAATTTCACTAACAATAACCTGATCTGCCTGTTTGAAAGATCCGGCGAATTCAGTAAACAAGGTTTGGACCCGCGAGTAGGTATGAGGCTGCCAGACTGCCCAGATGCGTTTGTCTGGAAAACGGGCTCGTGCGGCATCCAGTGTTGCACGGATTTCGGTTGGGTGATGCGCATAGTCGTCAATTACGGTCACACCCTTTGCTTCTCCCTTGATTTCAAAGCGCCTTACGGTGCCTTTAAACTCACGCATGGCTATTGCAGCATCACCAAGAGAGTATCCCAACAGTCTGACCACTCCCAGGGTTGCCAATGAATTTCTGACATTGTGCAGCCCGGGAACCTGAAGCTGAATTTCTGAAATGCTGTTCCGTTCGCTATGCAAATGAGTACTGGCGGTGAAGGAGAATCCGCCGAATTTATTTGGCAAAACATTCTGAGCCTGGATCCATTCAAAGTTATCTGGTTTTTGTTCTTCAGTAATCTGGTAACCAATCAACCGTTTACCCATGTTTTGGACCTGGTTGGCAAGCCGCAGTGCGCCAGGATCTTCAGCGCTATAAATCAGTGCGCCATTCTCGGGTATCAAACCAGCAAACTCTTGAAATGCAGCAAAAAACTCAGCCTGGGTAGGGTAGATGTCTGGGTGGTCGTGTTCGATGTTGGTTACGATTGCATAACGAGGCTTAAGCCCCAGGAACATCCGGTCATACTCATCGGCTTCGATGATAAAAGCCCTTCCTTTACCAAACCGGGCATTTACACCGAAATTTTGAGAGACCCCGCCAATAATAAAGGATGGTTCAGCGCCAAGTTGATCTAAAGTCCAGGCGATCATGGCGGTTGTGGTAGTTTTGCCATGAGTTCCGGCGATGGCGATGCCGTCTTTTTCGGGTGGGGCCATCATTTTGCCAAGGAAATCTGCCCGTTTGTAAACAGGTATCCCGGCTGCCTGGGCTGCAAGAACCTCCGGATTGTCATCCGGGATGGCGGAAGATCGCACCACCCAGTCAGCACCAACGACATTTTTTGCTGCGTGACCGACAGAGACGATTACACCTTCATTCACAAGATCGGCTGCCAGGGATGAAAGCGCGCGGTCAGAGCCGCTTACCCGGTATCCCTGTTCAAGCAGGAACCGTGCAATCGCTGACAACCCACTACCTCCGATACCGATGAAGTGAACGTTGGTCATTAGATAAACACCACCAGAACGAAAATGAAACATAACATAACCGCAAAGTAGATTGCGGGCTCACCCAGCAGACGTGGGGCAAGCATTGGAATCAGGTGTAAGGCTGCATCGCCCATGGACGTGCCGGCCACTGGCGGGGTGATCAAATCTGCGAAAGGATAATTGGCTTCTGAAAGGTAAAACCAGACTGTTCCGACTACCAGGAACCCGTTCAACGCGCCCAATACAAACCCTAGCAGGCTGTCCTGAAGTTTTTCTCGGTTGGCTTTGGATGCAAAACGAGGCATGCCAACCGTCTGGTAACCGAAAAATACCAGGGTGACGACGATAGTGATACGGATCCAGAAGAGGGGCGTATCGGTAACAGGAAGTGATTTGACCACCGGTACGTAGCGCATTAACAGACTGTTGAAAGCCAGTGCTAGAATTACGCTAAAAGATACCAGCAATTCTTTTGCCCAGCCGCGCATCATACCAATTAGGCCAAACAATATCACCAGCAACCAGAATGCAAAATTAAGACTGATCATGCTTGTCTCCAGCCAACTTAAACAACTGAGCGGCGATTTCCTCGGCAGCTTTTGGAGCACGCAGGGCAAACATTGACTTGCGCATGCTTTCCAGTTTGTCAGGGTTATTCAATAGCATTTCAATAGTCATATAAAGTCCGCTGAGAAGCCTGGCATCTTCTATGATCAAGGCTGCTCCGGTTTTGGCAAGCGCCTCAGCATTAATTTTTTGGTAGCGCCAGGCATGAGGATAAGGAACCAGGATGGCAGCCGTGCCGAATTGAGGAAATTCTCCCAATGTTGACGCACCAGCTCGTGATACTACCAGGTCTGCGGCGGCAAGCGCTGCGCCCATATCTTCGTGCAAATATGGAAAGGCGTGATAACGGTTGGACAATCCTTCTGGCAGTGTGGTACGGTTTTTTTCGACTTCCGGCCAATCGATTTCACCACTAATATGGATCACTTGAGCGCGCTCCAGAAGCTTTGTCAGATTGGCAGACAGGGCTGTATTTAGCGAGTGCGCGCCTTTGCTGCCACCATAAACCAGGATAACCGGAAAATCATCATTCATGCTAAAGTGATCCCGACCGGTTTTTTTATTCCATTTTGAAAGTTCAGCCCGCACCGGGTAACCAGTCACGATGACGTTTGCCTGTTTCGAAAAATATTTTCGTGAATCTTCGGTTGTGACCGTAATACATTTTGTGAAAAAAGCCAGGGCTTTTAATGCCAGGCCGGGTTCGACATCCGGGACGTACAGCACTGAAGGGATTCTTCTGCCAGCCAAAGCCATGGGTACTGCCACGTAGCCACCGGTAAAAAATAGCACATCTGGTTTGAATTCTTTTAAAATTTCAGCAGCGATTCTTGCACCACGCGCAAGTGTAATCAGATTACCGGGTAGCTGCCACAGGTCAACGCCATGGACACCGGCTGCCGGGATGGATTTAAAGGGAATACCGGCTCGGGCTACGAGACTGGCTTCCATGCCACCTTCTCCACCCACCCACAGGATCTCTACGTCTGGGCGGGCGGTCTTGATGACGTTATGAACGGCTAATGCGGGATAAACTCCGCCGCCGGTTCCGCCCGCGCAGATCAATACTTGCACTGAGTTTTCTCCATTCTTCATCATCTTCCTGCGGCTTGACTTGCCGCGAGACGCTTTGTAATATTCCGATTGCCAAAAAAGTAGATAATAGGCTGGAGCCACCATAGCTGATAAATGGCAGTGCATTACCAGCGAAGGGCAGCAGCCCAACCATGACCAGGATGTTGATAAGTGCTTCAGAGCCAATCCAGAGGGTCAGTCCTCCGGCCAGGAGGCTTCCCAGCATATCGGGAGCTTTAAAGGCAATTCGCAGACCGCGCCAAACCAAAATGACGTATAACAGTACTGTAAAAGCTGCGCCTGCCAGCCCGAATTCCTCTGCAATCACTGCAAAAATGCTATCCGTTGGTGCAAAAGGCAATCCAATCAATTTGATCGATGCCATACCAAGGCCCACCCCGAACCAGCCACCATTGATAATAGCCCTGTAAGAAAATGTAACATGGTCTGAGGCTTTGGTGAGATCCCCTAATCCCAGCAAAAATTCTTCCATGCGCGATTGTCCGGTTGAACTGACCTTCATCATTACAAATATCACGACGAATGCCAGCAGCAACAGGAAGACAATCTGTTTTATTTCGCCACCGCCTAAGAAAAATAATAACCCGCCCAACATGAATACTGTCAGCGCGGCAGAGTTATCCGGTTGAAGAAAGATCAAACCACAAATAAAACCGATGATGATTCCCAGCGGGATGAGTCCCCATTGGATATCATGGATTTGTTCACGCTTGGATTGCATCCAGACTGAAAGATAAATGATGCTGACGACCTTGGCCAGTTCGGATGGTTGAATGGATCCATCGAAGATGGTTCGGCCAGTTCGTTTTCCAACCAATACGATGATAAGCATGGTGATTGTAAAAACCATAGCGCCAAGGGCAAGGGTGCGCCAGTTGTGGTAATCCAGAAAAGAGATCACGGTTGCGCCAATTACACCAGTAACCATCCAAATAATTTGACGAAAAAACTGGTACATTGCGTCGTTATACCAGATCAACGAATAATCCCAGGATGCGGAATAGACCATCATTAAACCAAAAACAACAAATACGATGACTACCATCAATAAAGGAAAATCCGCCGGGCCTTTTGCAATTAAACTTGCAAGCCGGTTGGAAGGAGTTGGAGAATTAAAATTTACAGGACTGGTTTCTCGGAAAATTCGCGTACCCATTGTTTATACCTTTCTCCACGTTCTTCAAAATCTTTGAATTCATCGTAACTGGTTCCACCTGGTGAGAATAAAACCACGAAACCTGGTTTGGCCAATCGTTCGGCTGCTACTACTGCATCGTGGCATTGATTGACACGGGTTACGCTGTATGGTTTTGTGCCAGCGCTTGAAGTGCCGATGGCCGACTGAATTTTTTCAGCCGCCGCACCGAAAATAACGACATGATCAACTCTTTCATGGGTCAGGCTGGCTAATTCATCCCAGGGCAGGTTTTTATCCTTCCCACCGAGCAACAGGATAATTGGTGCATCGAAAGCTCGAATGGCGGCAATTGTCCGTTCTGGAGCAGTGGCAATTGAGTCGTTGTACCATTCTGCACCCTGCCATTGCCGTACGAATTCCAGGCGATGGAGCACGCCCCGAAAGCCTGTCACGCCGGCCAGCATAGCCTGAGGGCTGAAACCAGCCGCATGAGCGATGGTGCAGGCTGCCAGGATATTCAAACGATTGTGTTTTCCTCTTAAGAGGATTTGTTCTTCCACTGGTAAACGGGTGACCTGGTTGCCAGTGCGAATACAAAATTTATCATCTTCAACATAGCTGCCGTCCTGCCCCTTGGGAAGATGGTTGAAACCGAAGGAAAACAGGTGACTGCTGAGACCGTCAGCCAGGCTAGATGTAATGGGATCATCCCGACCTAAAATTGCGTAGTCTCTTGTAGTTTGAAATTTGACAACCCGGCTTTTGGCGGCAATGTAACTACTCATACTTCCGTGGCGGTCAAGATGGTTGGGCGTGATGTTCAGAATTGCGGCCACATTAGGCGAAGTGTTCATCAGTTCTGATTGAAAACTTGAAATTTCAAGAATTGCCAGATCGCTGGGGTGCATGTCATCCAAATAGTTAAGCAGTGGATCACCTATGTTGCCGCCGATCCAGATTTTCCCGTATGGATGGTTGTCATCGGATTGGGCCATGCGTCCAACCAGGGTGGTGGTTGTTGTTTTTCCGGCTGAGCCGGTTATGCCGATTGTTTTGCAGGGCACTGCATCTAGAAATATCTGGGTATCGTTTGAAAGCTGGATGTTTTTTTCCAGCGCAGCCACCACGATTGGGTTGTCGAGCGGGACACCACCAGAAACGCACACCAGGTCTGGGCGGGGATCAAGGATTTCCAAAGCATGCCCACCGGTCACCCATTCGATCTCGTAATCCGCCAGGCTTTCCATCTCGGATTTGAGTTGGTGGGCTGGACGCTGATCATTCAATACCACTTTGGCCAGGTGATGTGCAAGGTAACGAGCCAGCGCAAGGCCCTGCCGCGCCGCACCGATTACCACAACTCGTTTGCCTTGCCATTCTTTCTGTGTCATGTTCTCGACCTCAAGACATTGCCAGGCCAACCGCCATTAAGGCGGCCAGCAAACCGATTAGCCAGAATCGCTGGACGATTTGGGTTTCACTCCAGCCCAGCAGTTCAAAATGCAGGTGAATTGGTGCCATTTTGAAGAAGCGCCGGCCTTTGGTACTTTTAAAATACAAAATTTGGATCACAACGCTCAAGGCCTCGCTGACAGGAATTATGGTGATCAGGGGCAAGACTGCCCATTGGCCGGTCATGAGTGCCACCACCGCAATGGTGGCTCCCAATGCCAGCGAGCCGGTATCACCCATAAATAATTGGGCAGGGTGAACATTGAACCAGAGAAACCCAAAAAGCGCGCCAACCATTGTGAATGAAAATTGTGCCAAAAAATTTTGGCCCTGGATGAGGGCTATCGTTCCGTACGCTGCAAAAATTGTGACTGAGATCAGGCCTGCCAGGCCATCCAATCCATCCGTAAAATTGATCGCATTTGATTCCGCCACAATGATGAACGCTGCGATGGGGACATACCACCAGCCCAGGTCAATCAAGGCCTGGACACCGGGTATATAAAGATCCGGAGCACCAAGCACAAATTTGAGAGCCCACGCCACCAAACCGGCGATTAACCACTGGAGGATGAACTTGGTGCGAGCTCGCATGCCATCGCCTTTGCGTTTACCGTGAATACCTTCCCAGTCATCCAAAGCTCCCAGAATGCCGAAAGCCAGCAGTGTGATTAGCGGGACAAAAATTGATTTGCCGCTAAGTTTGAAACCGATCAAGGCTGCGGCGTTCAACAGGATGGTCAACAGCAAAACGGGCAGGATGATCATTACTCCACCCATGGTGGGTGTGCCCATTTTGACCATGTGTTTGCCCGGTTCTTCGACGCGGATCTGTTTCCCAATCTTAAAATGCCTTAGGACTCGTAACAGAGGCCCGCCCCAAATAATGGTCAGCATAAAGCTTAATCCGGCCAGGCTTACTGCCAGGGTCGTGTAATTCATTTTTCGACCTCCAGCGCGGAAATGATCTGTTCCATGTGTAAGCCTCGCGAGCCTTTTACCAGAACCGAGTCGTCTGATTTCAGGTTATCCTTTAGCCAGCTGACAACCTCTCCGGTTTCATCATTTTCAATGATGGATGATTTATCCAGGCCAGCTTTGCGTGCCGATTCGGCGATGATGTGGGCACGTTGTCCAAGGGTTACCAGCACATTTACTACCTGGGCGGCGCGAAAGCCAACTTTTTCATGTCCTTCGCGTTCGTACTGTCCCAGCTCTAGCATGTCACCTAGAACTGCTATCTTGCGTCCCTGTAAATCATCCAGCAAGTTGAGAGCCGCCAATGTGGATTCTGGTGATGCATTGTAAGTATCATCGATGATTAAGGCTCCGGATTCAGCGCGAACAACAGAAAGACGTAGCTGGGTCTGGCTTTCCTGTAATCCGTGTACAATTTCATCCCAGGTGAGTCTTTCTACCAGGCCGACAGAAGCGGCACGCAAAACTGTTTCCACTGAGTGCCTGCCAATCATGGGCACGCGCAGGTGCAAGGTTTCTTTTTTATAGTGTAGGCGCAGGCGAATGCCTTCCAGCCCAAAACTAATGACTTCATCGGCCCATAAATCGGCTTCAGGGCTCATACCATAGTAAAAGACCTGCGCTTTTGTACGAGATTTCATGGGACGAATGAACGGATCATCAAAATTTAAGATGGCAAACCCTTCAGGAGTTGCAGGCAGCGCTTCGACCAGTTCTGCCTTTCCGGTTGCAATCATCTCTTGCGATCCAGCCCGTTCTGCGTGTACCGTACCAATATTGGTGATGACTCCCACCTGCGGTAAAGCGATCTCGCACAATAGCTTGATTTCACCGGGAAGATAAAAACCCATTTCCAATACGGCACGTTCGTGCCCTGTTGTCAATCTTAAAACATTTAATGGCAATCCTATTTCGTTATTAAGGTTCGCGGCGCTTTTGAGCGTAATGTAGCGCTGGCTGAGCACCTGGGCGATTGCTTCTTTGGATGTAGATTTTCCAACACTGCCGGTGATGCCGATTACGCGTAAATCCAGTTTTCGGCGCCAGAAGGCGGCAATTTTTTGTAATGCGGTTATGCTATTTTCAACAAGAAAACAAACAGGAATTCCAGGATGTGGCTCGAGCCACTGAGCATCCGTAAAGTGTCCATCCCGCAGATCCACAAGTAAATACGCAGGACCTTTTTCAGTCATGGAAGCATCCAGAATTGGGTGTTCGATCAACGCTGCCGTAGCGCCGCGTTGAAAAGCTTGCATGACAAAATTATGTCCATCTACTTTTTCACCCTGAATTGCTACAAATAAACTGCCCGGAATGACCTGGCGCGAATCAACTGCCGCCTCTGTAATAAACACGGGAATTGTTTCAGGTCGGGAATTGGTCAGGGCCTCGATCAAATCGGAAATTGTCAGCACTTGCTTCACTGTCCTGCTAATTGTTTGCGAATATTATCTGGCGGAATGTCCAGCAATACCACCAGTTTTTCGACGACTTTGTGAAAAAGCGGTGATGCCACATACGAAGCCCAATCTGCTTTGGGACGCTGAAGCCAGATGTAAATCATGAATTTCGGGTCATCTGTTGGACCCCAGCCGATAAAGGAGGCGTTGATCTGGTTTGGGTCGTAAACTCCGTTCACCGGAATTGAGGCTGAACCAGTTTTTCCTGCAATGCGATAACCATCCAGAAGCGCAACCGATTTTGCAGCAATTAGTGCGTCTGCCAGCATATCGCTGACTGTGCGGGCTGTCTGGGGGGATATCGGAGATCCGAGTGTCTGCTGGGCAGTGTTATGTTGAATACCATTTGTTACCATTCCATACAAAACATGTGGATAAACCATCTTCCCGTCATTGGCCAGGGCTGAAGCAGCTGTCATCATCTGAATCGGTGTTACTGACACGCCTTGTCCAAAAGCATTCGTGCCCAGGTCAATTTTGTACCAATCCTTGTCAGATGGCAGCTTTAAACGGCCAGCTGTTTCATAAGAAAGATCAATACCAGTCGGATGACCGATTCCGAAGCGCTGCATATAAGTGTAGAAAGTATTTTCGCCCATTAAATCGGCCAGCCGGGCCATGCAAACGTTTAGTGAGTTTTGAAGACAACCCACCATGGTTTGTATACCCCAGGCTCCAAAATCCCAATTATGGATATTGATGCCACCGATATTATAGAAACCTGGATCCAGGTAGGTGGTGCTGGGAGCAACAAGGTTGGTGTCGATGGCTGCAGCCATTGTTAAAATCTTAAAGACCGAGCCTGGCTCATAATCCAACGAAATTGCGCGATTAAAGGGAGTTTCACCAGGGTAGATCTTGGCAAGATCCGAATATTGGTTTAGATCCATTTGCGGGGTTGAAGCCATGGCAAGAATTCCACCGGTTCGAGGATCCATGATTACGATCGTGCCCGCTTCCGAGCCGCTATCTTTAATACCATTCATCAATTCTGTTTCCGCCATCGCCTGAATTTCACGATCGATGGTCAAAATAAGATCAGAACCGGCCGGAGCCTTTGGTATTTCTCCTGCCAGGTTTGGATCCAGTGGTACCAGGACTGTTTTGGACTCGCCGGCCAGCAGGCTGTCATATTTTTGTTCTACACCATAATTTCCAACATTATTCTGATTGACAAAGCCAATCACATTGGATGCCAGCATCTTGTCTGGATAAGATCGCATCAGGTGTGGTTTGAACTCCAGTCCAGCCAGAGTTTCGGAACCTGACCCTGTGTAATTATCGTCCAAATCTTTCTTAAGCTTTTGTAGCTTGGTGGCTGCATCGAAGGGTACATAGTTTGCCATCGTCAGGTAAATCTGGTTTGGTTGTTGGGCATCGATATTTGATAAAACTATATTTTGGTCCAATCCCAGGTATTGATTAAGATACTTGGCAATGGTTTCCCGATTTTTAATATGAGACAGTGTCACACCAATTTCGAAGACAGTCTCATTTCCGGCCAGCATGTGGCCATGCTGGTCGAAAATTTTTCCGCGTTCCGGCTCAAGGACTCTTGGTACCCTTTCCCCTATATTTATGCCTGCACGAAATAAGTCAGCCCGGGATTGGATGCGGACAATCTGAAAAATAATGGCAGCCGAACAAAAAAGGAACAAAATGGCAATAATATTCGTTCGATTCTGGAATTGTTTTTTCATTTTGGTCTATTGTTCCTGTGCCAGCGGAAGCGATGCGGCTTCGATCTGGCGGCTAAGCCAACTGAACAAAGATTCTGAGTATTCGGGCGACATGAGGATGTCGTCATTTTGGACGGCTGGTTTAACCAGTGTGACGCCCTGCTGAGGAAAATAACCCGGTAAAGTGATGTATTCCAAATCTGAGCCCTTCAAAGGGACATATCCGTTTGCAATTGCCCTGCTGCGCAATGACTCGCTTGAAAGCAATGTGGCAATTTGGGTCTGAAGGTCCTCATTGGCGCGTTGTGTATCCGTGATCATGGATTGCAGATATTGAATTTCTCGACCAGCGATGGCGGTTCGTGATGTGACATTTAAATAAAGCCCACCAATAATACTGATCAAGGTCAGCGCCGCCATCAAGGCCGTAATCCACTGCTTTTTTAAGCGTTGGGGTACTTCCTGGTATTGGCTCAGGCTGCCGATTGCTTCTGCGACGGCTCTATAAGTATTAGAGCTCGTTTTAGAATTTCGTTTCGGGCGAGAGTCTGGGGTCATAAGCTTGGTTAGAATAGTCATAATTTTTCTACCATCCGTAGTTTTGCGCTTCGAGATCGAGAGTTCATTTGTTTTTCGATTTCATCCGCTTCGATAGGCTTGCGATTAATTTCCTTGATGCTGGCCTTGTGTCCACAAGTGCAGATTGGTTGGCGAGGTGGGCAGATGCAATCGCTGCTCTCACGGCGAAAATATTCTTTCACTAGACGGTCTTCCAGTGAATGGAAGGATATGATTGCCAGGCGTCCTGTAGGTTTGAGCAAACTGACTGCCAGGGGTATTACTTTTTCAATCGATTCTAATTCACCGTTTACTGCGATCCGTAAAGCCTGAAAAGTGCGTGTGGCCGGATGAATGCGTTCTTTTTTTCCCATGTTCTTTAGTATCAGGTCAGCTAATTCGCGGGTCGAACTGAGCGGCCGGTTATTGACGATAATTCGGGCTATTTTACGAGAAAACCTTTCTTCTCCATACCGGTAAATAATATCGGCCAGTTCTGATTCTGGCAGGCTGTTGATCAGGTCAGCGGCAGATTGTGATGCATCTGGCGAAAAGCGCATATCAAGTGGGCCATCGTGCAGGAAGGAAAAACCTCTTTCAGGAGTGTCCAACTGCATTGATGAAACGCCGAAATCCAACAAAATCCCATCGACTGCCGTCCATCCCAGTTTTTCTGCTTCAACCTGCATCGTCATATAAGAAGCCTGGATGATGTGGGCTCGTTCACCATAAATTGCCAGTCGTTCACGGGCAAGAGCCAGGGCCTGTGGGTCAAGGTCGAGACCGATCAATGCGCCAGTAGGGGATGATTCGTCCAGGATCCTGGCTGAGTGTCCACCTGCTCCGAGTGTGCCGTCAATATAACGACCTGCCGGTTTGGGCTGCAATGCGGTTATAATGGGTTGTAAAAGAACAGGTAAGTGCGGTGCCGTGCCCATTTTATTTTCTCATTGAGAGATCGAGCATGGCGAATCGTTTTGAGTTGGCATCCGTGTCGAAGAGATTTTTGATCTGAAGGTCCCAGTCGCTTGTCGTCCAGACCTCAAAGTAATCGCCTTGGCCAACCAGTGTGGCCTCTGTGAGTGAGAGGAACTGGCGCAAGTTGGTTGGTACCAGGATGCGGCCGGCTTTGTCCAAATCCACTTTGTAAGCAGAAGAAAGGATTAACCGCTTAAACAAACGGCTCTCGGGATCAGTGATGCTCAATGAATTTATGCGCTCATAAATTCGCAAAAAATAATCTGAACCCATGACCATCAAGTTACGATCCAATCCTTGAGAGATATAGGCCCCATCTCCCAACGTCTCACGGAACGCCGATGGAATTGTCAGGCGCCCTTTATCGTCAAGAGAATGTTGGTACTGGCCTAAGAACATTAGTTCTAACTCTCCTTTAATATACAGAACGCCGGTTTGTTATCCCGGCGCTCCACTTCGTCCCACTTTCTCCCACTTACTAGCTCATTCTACACCTTAAATTTTTTAAATTCAAGAGGAAATGGTACCCACAAGTACTAATTTGCCATCAGCTTACATAATTGTTATGAATATTGCACGTTTCATATCTCATTTGGTGATAGGAAACGTATGGATGGAATTACTGCTGAATTATTCCCTTTTTGGAAGGCATATCGGTTATGAATCTTACCTTGTTAGAATCACCGAATTGGAAGGATTACGAACTACTGGATAGTGGTAATGGTCAGAAATTGGAACGGTTTGGCCCGTATAAATTTTCCCGACCAGAAGCACAGGCGATTTGGAAGCCGGCGGCTTCTGAATTAACCTGGCGGGATGTTCATGCAGTTTTTCAACCAACCAGTGAAGAAAGTGGAGGCCATTGGTCTCTAAAAAAACAGGTTGATGAAAAATGGAGCATGGCATATGCTGGCATAAAATTTTGGGCCATGACCACCCCGGGTAGGCATCTGGGCGTTTTTCCTGAGGTGGCTGCCCACTGGGATTGGTACTCAGCCCTTGTTGAAAAGGCAAATCGGCCAGTGAAGGTTCTGAATTTGTTTGGATATACCGGGTTGGCTTCCCTGATGGTGGCACGGGCTGGGGCGCAGGTTACCCACCTGGATGCCTCCAAAAAGTCAGTCACCTGGGCCAGGGATAACCAGATCCTTTCTGGGTTGGAACAGAAACCTATTCGTTGGATTGTAGATGACGCGCTTGGATTTGTAGAACGTGAAGGCCGGCGTGGTGTAAAATATGACGGTATTATTCTGGATCCCCCTAAATTTGGGCGTGGACCCAAGGGGGAAGTTTGGGAAGTTTACGAATCACTGCCTGCCCTTCTCGATGGATGCAAGGCCTTATTAAGCAAATCACCGCTTTTTATTGCATTGACAGCTTATGCAGTTCGTTCATCTGGCATCCATCTTTACCAAAGCCTGGAAGAATTGATGCGGCACTTCAAGGGTAGCACGGATGCGGGTGAACTTGTGACACGGGAAAAAAGCGCCGGACGTTTGTTGTCTCAGGCAGTTTATGCACGTTGGCAGGCGGAATAAATTTGCACGGAGACCAGAAATCCAACGGCGTGGCCGTTTCTCTTGCTTGAGATAAGCAATATTTTTGTAGCCATGCCAGAAAATGATCTTTATCAATGCATGGGGTTGCTGCTTCAAAATAGTTTTCATTTTTTTAAGTTAAAAAAACCAAAACCCCTTGTGATAAAACCATACTTGAAAATGCGGGCTGTTTCAGCCGATATTTGAAAACGATTTATTACTCAGGTAGAATTATTAAAATTTGAAGAGGTGAGCATGTCCTTACATGATGAGATTTTTGAACAACCCGAACGCCTGGGGCAGTTGTTGCAATCACAGCGTCCCAATGTAATTAAGATTGCGGATAGAATCCGATTATATAATCCGAAATATGTGTTTCTGGCTGCCAGAGGAACATCCGACAACGCCGGACGATATGCAAACTACCTGTGGGGGGTGAATAATCACCTTCCATTGGCTTTGGCAACCCCATCTCTGTTTACTTATTATAATGAACCACCCCGCATGGATGGGGCGTTTGTTGTGGGTGTTTCACAATCAGGACAGTCACCCGATATTGTTAGCGTGCTAGCCGAAGGCCGTAAACAGGGCTGCCTGACTCTGGCTGTTACGAACGCTCCCATTTCTCCTTTGGCTGATGCTTCAGAATTGGTGTTGGATATACAGGCTGGGGCTGAGAAAGCTGTGGCAGCCACAAAGACTTATACGGCTGAGTTAATGGCGCTGGCCATGATTTCTGTAGCCTTGCATGGAGATCAAAAATCCTGGAATGACCTGGAAAAAGTCCCCGGTTGGATTACAAAAGTGCTCAAGCAGGATGCTAATATTGCCCGTATGACCGAGCGTTTTCGTTATATGGACCAATGCGTGGTGCTTGGTCGTGGTTTTAACTATGCCACTGCATTTGAGTGGGCTCTCAAGCTTAAAGAACTTACTTACGTTGTGGCAGAGCCGTACTCTTCCGCTGATTTTCAGCATGGCCCTATTGCCATGGTGGAAGGTGGATTTCCTGTCATGGCAGTGGTACCACAGGGCAAGGTGTTTGATTCGATGCTTGAAATGCTGATCGGTTTGCGGAAAACTCAAAATGCAGAACTGGTGGTGATCTCTGACGATCAACGCGCACTGGAATTGGGTCAATCCGCCATCAGGCTGCCAGCTGGTATCCCGGAATGGCTGACCCCGATTGTAACAATCGTTGCGGCCCAATTGTTTGCCTGCCACCTGACGGTGGTCAAAGGTTTCAATACCGAAGCACCACGCAGCATCACCAAGGTCACTGAAACAAATTGATGGCTGTGAAGTTAAACCAAAAGGATAGGCGATTGAACCTGTCCTTTTGGTTTAATTGGTGATCTTGACAATGTCAAATTAGTTACAACTGAGCAAAGCTGATTAGTTCGATCCCGAGTCGCGAAATTTCTTTTCGCATGGCCGGGTCTGTCAGGATTTCCAATTCTGTCTGCCGTTGATATGCATAAGACGATTCACTTGCGAAGATTTGATCGACATAACCGGGGTGGCACATGATCTCAAAGCAGCTGTTGGGAAGCATGATTCTCAGGATGCGGAGTAACTCTGCTCTTGTAGCTTGATCATCATAAAAAGATGCGAAAAACGCATCCGGGCTGCGCGGTTGGAATTTTTCCAATATTTGTGGTGCATCCAAAGCCATGGCTTCCACCAATTCTTCTGGAATGCCGGCCTGTTGGGGATTCGCCCCATGTGCAATCGGTAAACGGATTGGCAGACTGTATTCTTTTGCCAATTCCAGAAGCGCCCTGAGTAGGCCAGGTGTGAAGTAGGATGAATGGTGGTGTGAATCCAGATGAGTCGGGTTTTTAGAGGCCGCAGCCCGAAAAGCCACGATTTGTGCCCGCCATTCGCGTTTTATTATTTCCGGATCGAGTCCGGCCGCCTTTTTTATCAATGTTTCCTGTTTCAAAAAACTGCCGTCCGGGTTTGTCAGACCTGGGAGGCTGGCAGCCGGCAGCAGTGGTTTGCCAGAGGTCAGAACCAGGTGAACACCCAACCCAAGGCTGGGGCTTTCGGCCAGGGCAGTCTTAATATCAGTGACAACTCCTGGCATGTTCATCATGCAGGTGGTTGATGTGACAATGCCGTTCAGGTGAGCAAAACGGATGCCACGTGAAATGTCTGCGCTGCGGCCGTAATCGTCCGCGTTAATAATCAGGCGAGTGCTCATGGGCTTTTCCTTCAAATAGAAGTTGAATACAGAAAATTTGGCTGGAAATCAATCCAAAAAAATTATTTACTGGCCTGGAATATGGCGTTTAATAATGAAGCATCACCGCTGGCATCCTGTTCCAGAGTCCAGAACATCACGCCGCCTGCTCTTTGTTTTGCAATCAGGGTCTTTTGCTTAACAGTATCCAGGCCGTTATATCGTTCCTGGCTGCCATTGTAATTGAATATGTCAGTATTGGCGGCGGCCGGATCAGCCTGGACCAGTTTCAGGTAGGGGATTTCACCGGGTCGGGAATAAAAGGGAATACCCGGCACAAGTTTTTCAGGAGGAACGCCTCTTGCCAGCCAATAATCCAGCCCGTCCGTAAATTGCTTTAGGGTTGCGTGATTGGGTTCGTCATAGGTCATTACGTTGATAAAGTCCACCAGGGCAAAGGTTTCAGCGGGAATGCCCTGTCCAAATTCGTCACCTGAAGAAATAACAGCGGCAGTCAGGAGTTTGCCCGGTATGGCCGCCCGCAGTTCAAGCATCAAGTTTGTGAAGCTTTTGGCAGATTGTCCGGGATTTGGGTATTCCCAATCAATATCAACACCGTCGAAGTCATATTCATTCAAGATTTTGATGGTCTCAGAAATAAAAACAGCTCGTTTTTTCTGGTCGGCAGCGATTTGCTTAAATTGCTCATCCTGACCCCAACCGCCAATTGAAATGAGTACCTTGACCCCGTTTTGGTGGCTGCGTCCCACCAGACCTTTGATCTTCCAGCCATTGTTCAGTCTCAAAAAGGTGCCATCAGTATTCGGGATCAGAAAAGCATAATTAATTTCTGTCAACTTGTTGAATGGAATGGTTTCCACCACGGCGGAATCGGTTACATAACCGATAATATGAAAGGGTTTTGGGTTGTTGGGTGCGGTTACAGTCAATTTGCTGGGTAGGGTTGGAGTTTGAAGCAGTGCCTTGTCAGACCTTTTTTGGGGACTTGGTGTTGGAGGTTGAATCGCGTTTGGGCCAGCGTTTCGGATTGATTGTACAGTGGGTGTGATGTCTGATATGGATGATGACATATTGGGAGTGCAGGCGCAAAATATTAAAATCCACCACAAACTGAGCATTAAATGGCGTTTCAATGAATTTTTAGATACCTCTTTCGGTCGGTTGGCTGTTTTGGCTGGATTTTGTAGTGATAACTGTTTCGGCAAGCGTGGCTCGAATTTTGGGTTTGATCAAGATGTTGCCTTGTTCCATCCCAATTAAGACAGCGCCAAGCACGGGTGGAACACTCAGTCGCACAAGCCGGGCGTTGGGGGCGGTTTTTTGAATATTGGCTCGCATCGGGTCAATCAGCAGACTACCCCCTTCAAACATGCTGCCAGAAAGGACAACGTCAAAGTGTAGTTCTTCAAAATTTAACTGGCGGATAACGCCGTTGGCCATTTCTCCCAATTCATTTCCGGCCCAGGAGATCAATTCACATGCTACCGGGTCACCATAGAGTGCGGTCTGAAATATAAGCGGAGCAGTTTCCGCTCCGATCGAGTAATAACCTTCAGTGTAGCCTTCCAATAGGTCTTCAAGGTCCTTTGCACCGCAATATTGTATGAACGTATTGCTTAACATGGTCTGTTGACCGCGTTTGGTCCAGGCATATCCAACCAGCTGCATGGCGCGGAAGACTAACTCAGAGGAACCGGCTGCCTCGCCCATTGTGATTCCATATCCTGTAACACGCCCTTCGCGTTGGTGGAGTTCATCCCAGCCTCGACAGTTGCAACCTGTGCCAGAGACAACATTAACGCCCCAACCTTTTTCAGCACCGGCCACCAGCCCTGGAATAGCGTCATTGACCAGGGCATGTGGAGCTGGAATTTCCAGACGCTGCACGCTTGCCAGCATGGCAGGCTTTTCCCGAGGCCAGTCGTAACCAGCGATCCCGAAACCGGCTCCCGAAATGTTTTCTCGCTTTATCTGTGCCATGGATAGGGCCTGCTCCAATGCAGTCAACATGGCGATGACCATGCCGTCGAAGCCAACATTTTGGTGATTTGCGGGCCCGCCCTCTCCAAACCCTATTACGCGGCCGATTTCATCCGCGATCACCAAATGTGTTTTTGTGCCACCCAGATCAGCACCCAAAAAATAGCGCATTAAATTTCCTGTCATCCCAGTAAAGATATTTATGAGTGAGTGGCGTAATTGGGGTCATGATTTTTAATCAAATCACTATATCGTCAAGCATTATGGTTTTCTTTATTTCCAGAATTGTGGCAAATTCTCGCGATGTGTTTCCAGCATATCGTCCAAAACTGTCTGAACTTTATCAGCTTTTGGCCCAAGTGGATGGGTCAACAAAGCCTGGTAAGCAGCATCACGATCCCCATGAACTGCGGCTTCAACAGTCAAAATTTCATACGATTTTATTTGTGCGATCAACCCAAAACAGGACAGTGGCAGGGGGTCTGCCGGTAGGGGTGTGATGCCGCTCTTCCTGACCGTGGCTGGCATTTCCAGCACCCACTCGGCGGGCCATTCTTTCACAGCGCCGCCATTCTTAATGTTCACAACATGGGTTTCACCCAGGTCATTGAAATGGGCGTTAAGTAATTGTGTTGCCACAGTCGAATAATAAGCTCCGCCGCGCTCCATTAACTTGGCGGGCGGTTCCATCAGGTTGATGTCGGCATATTCTTCCAATAGCACCTTTTCGATGGCAATTACCTCTTCGGCACGTGATGGCGGCCATTTTTCCTGGGATTTGAGTTTTTTATCGGTGTGATAGAAATACTGCAGGTAATAATTGGGTATCATGCGCAGAACTTCTATGGTGCGCGGCTCCCATTCGGGATGGTCTTCTGATTTCAATTCTTTTAGAAATTCGCTAATGACTTGTGGCCAGACGTCCTCGCCATCCACTGAGAAACCGCGATGCCAGGAGAGATGGTTTAGCCCGAGGGTTTTTAGCTCCGTATGGGCCGGATCTATCTTTCTCCCCATGGCTTTTTCCAAAGTCTCTATCATCATCATCTTGGCTGTTATTGGCACGTTACATACGCCAACAGCGGGTGTGCCAGGTGCATATTGACTCAATGCCTGTGTGTTCAGTCCAGCCGGATTTGTGAAGTTGACCAACATGGCGCCCGGGGCTGATAAGTCCTGCATGTCCTTTGCGATTTTGAGTATGACCGGAATGGTGCGAAGCGCCTTGCCCATTCCGCCTACCCCGGTTGTCTCCTGGCCAATCAGGCCATGTCGCAGGCCAAGATACTCATCCTTGCGGCGCGCTTCCATGTGCCCGACCCGCAGTTGAGTGGTGACATAACTGGCATCTTTGACCGCCTCGCGTTGGTTGGTGGTTAGCACAACTTTAAATGGGGATCCCTTGAATTCCACCATTCGTCGGGCGAAGCCTCCTACCACTTTCAGGCGTTCTTCATCAATATCCATCAGCCACAGTTCATCGAGAGGGAATTGCCCGATGCGTGCCAGGAATCCATTCACAAGTTCAGGAGTATAAGTTGAACCACCGCCAATTACCGTCACTTTTAACATGTTTTGTTCCTCATGGGAACATTACGAATTCATCATGATAAATTCGTAATGTTCCTTCGTAAATCATATAATGCAAATAGTGAATTGGGTCTTGATTTGCTTATTTTTCAACACCAGTAACGACAATACCTTGAACAAAGAACCGCTGAGCAAAGACGAAGAGCAGCAAAGGAGCGATCAATGCCATCAGGGCGCCAGCCTGGATAAGTTGGGGTTTCTGGCCATAGATTCCATTGAAGGTGGAAAGCGCAACAGAAATTGGCCATTTATCACGGCTGGTGGAAAGATAGATCAATGGGCCAAAATAGTCATTCCAGGCATAGACGATATGGAAAACGGTCACAGCCATTAAGACTGGGTAAGATTGAGGCAGGATGACCGACCAGAGTACGCGCAGAGGGCCAGCACCATCGATCATGGCCGCCTCGTCCAATTCGCGTGGAATAGTCATGAAATACTGCCGTAGCAGGAAGACATCATACGCGTTGGCAAAAAAGGTTGGGACTATTAATGGCAGCCAGGTACCAATCCAGCCGATTTTCTGGAAGAAAAAGTATGTTGGAATAACAGTCACGGCTGCGGGTAGAAAAATGGTCGAGATCAGAAGGATAAAAAGAAAATCACGCCCAGGGAATCGGAAACGCGAGAAACCAAAGGCTACTAAAGTGCAGGAGATAATCACGCCGATATTCGACATGATGGCATAAAAAAAGGTGTTCCATAACAAACGTGGGTAATTGATGGCACTCCAGACCTCAGTATAGTTGGAGTAGGTTGGAGAAAAGCTCCAACTGCGGTCCAGGGCCCGCCAGGAAACAGTGCAGTTAAATTCTTTCAATGTTGGGTCAGTTGGATCCACAAATAAACTTGCCTGCCGGCCTTTTTTGGCAACAGCCAGGGTTTTCATGCTGGTATCATTGGGATCATGCCCGTCACATTTGCCGATAGGAACAATAAACGTTTCCACTTTGGCCCCTTTGTAAATAAAAGTGGCTGGGGCGGCAGGCCAAATGGGTGCGCCGACAATTGAGATTTGATCCTGGGTCTTGAGGGAAGTGAATACCATGAAGGCAAATGGTGAAAGGTAAATCACAAGAATGGCAAGGGTCAGCAGCGTCATGAACAAGGTGCTGCCACCTTTACGGAGTTGGTGGGCTGATTTTGGGTTCATTTTTCCACTCCTATCCCCGGCCTTCACCGGCGTAATAGACCCAGTATTTGGATGTCGCAAAAAGGGCTATTGTGACAATTAAAATCATGCTGAATAAGCCCCAGGCCAGGGTTGATCCGTAGCCCATGTTATGAAAACTGAAAAATGTCTTGTATAAGTAGAGATTGTAAAACATGGTCGATCCGCCGGGTGCGCCGGTACCCAGGTTAACAACCAAAGGCACCAAAAAATATTGGAAGAGACCCACAATACTGAGTACGAGGTTGTAAAAGATGACAGGCGAGATCATTGGGAAGGTCACATTCCAGAACTGCTGCCAGATATTGGCCCCATCCACCGTGGATGCATCATACAATTCGGTGGGTACACCTTGCAGACCGGCCAGGAAGATCAACATCGCGTTACCGATCCCCCAGATGCCCATGATGACATAAGTTGGGTAAACCCAGTTCATATCATTGGCCCACAGTGGAACATTTTCTTTTGGAATGCCCATCCCCATCAGCGCCCGGTTGATCCAGCCGGTTTCAGGGTTGAGCATGCCGCCCCACAGGAATACTGCGGCTACGAAAGGTACGATATAGGGCATGTAAAACAGGCTGCGAAAGGCCATTTTACCTAAAACGTATTTGTTATTCATCAAGAGTGCCAGGATCAATGGCAAAAAGATACCTACCGGCAAAGCGATCAATCCAAACTTGATAGTGATCCACATGGCGCCGGGTGTACCGCTGGAACTCCAAATTTGCGGGTCTTTGAAATATTGAACATAATTACCGAACCCCACAAATTTTCCACCCATCAATCCATCTTCAATGGTTAATTGTTTGGTGCTGAAAACCAGGGTGAAAATCATCGGGAGCAAAGTGAAGCCAAGAAAACCTATGATCCACGGCGCTAAAAAAATCAAGCCCAGGCGCATCTCTCGTCGCGCCAACGGCCGCATATTGCGTAAAGAACCAAGCGAGGGCAACTTTGGTAGGTTGGATAGCTGCTCAAACATAAGACGCTCCTTTTGTAGGTAAGGTTAGGCGGGTCAGTAATTTTACTGACCCGCCCAAATTATGCTACTGCCAGTGATTACTTATTATAGATGACAGTCAGGTCGTCTACAAGCTTTTGATATTCTTTATCAAAGTTGAATTTATCAGGAGCGGTGGTTTCCATCAAGCTTTTGAAGGTATCCAAGCGGGCGTAGGATTCTGTCCAGTTGGGCTGGAACTGTTCGGCGGAAGGTGCATCCGGATAGGCCAGTCCTTGATTGAAGACATCCCAGCTTTCCTTGGTGACGAAAGGATAATCCTTGGCCTTTTTATCGAAGAAAGCCTGGGTCTTGGATGCGATGGCGGGCATGGCACCGTAGGCCGGCAGCAATTTGTCGCCACCGGTGGTGATCAGGTAAGACAGAACAGTGAAGGCGGCGGCAGCGTTCTTGGTGCCTTTCCACACGCGGAAGGTATCGGCGTCAACACGTCCGTGAACCTTGCCATCGGCGCCCATGGGTTGGATGCCGAGCTGGAATTGATTGCCAGCTTTGGCAAAATCGCCCAGGCAGCAGGTGTACCAGGTCTGGGTCAGACCCATGGCAGCCTTGCCGGAGTTGAAAACGTTACCAGCGCCGAATTCAGGCGCGCCAGCTAAAGCGCCGGTGGGGATATAAGGCTGCTTGCCCCACATGCCATCGTAGTACCATTTCCAGCCGGTTTTCCAGCTTTCGGGAATGGTGGATTTGTATTCGCCTTTTTTGGCGCCATCATAGATCTTCGCAGCACCACCATAGAAGGTGCCAACGGAGGCAGCAGACTGCCATTGGGCGTTGTAACCAACCTGGACGATCTGAGCGGGGTCGAAGCCAGCTTCGGTGGCATTCTTACCATTCTTGTCGATGGTCAGTAATTGGGCAACCTTCGCGCCTGTGTCCCAGGTCCAACCACTTTTGGAACCTTGGGGCATTCCGAACTTGCCCCCATACTTTTGGGCCGGGAACTTTAGCCCGGATTGGTCGAACATGCCGGGCAAAAATTATATGCCGCCGGGGAAAACGGCAAGGGGCCGACCAACTTGTTCGCCTTCAACCTGTATAAACTAACACAA
>CAZLJB010000006.1:0-23112 GCA_964559195.1 uncultured Anaerolinea sp.
TATTTTTAGCATAGATGTCCCTTTTATTAATTTTAAACATCAGACGCTAGCCTGGCAGCCAGGCCAACACTTTTTGGATCATCTTATCCCAATAGGCCCAGTCATGTTCACCGGGGCCATCTTCATAGGTCAGGTCCAGCTGCAGGTTCAGAATATGGTCCCGAAAGCGCAGGTTGTCGGCATACAGATCATCCTCGGTACCGCAGCATTGGAATAGCCTGGGTTTTTTGGCTGCGCTTTTGGCGAGTTTTGTTGAAAGTTTGAATAAATCATGTTCACTGCCTGGAACTTTGCGCAGATCTCCAAAGATATTGCGCATATTGTCCAGCCAGGCTTCTTCGTCGGGGTCGCCATGGGTTTTGACTTCCTCGCGGATATCCAGGGCGCCAGAAAGGCTGGCTGCTGCGGCGAAACGATCCGGGTGTGTCAGCGCCAGCTTGAAGGCTCCGTAGCCCCCCATTGAAAGCCCGGCAACAAAATTATCAGCGCGTTTATCCGATAATGGGAACATATCGCGAACGATGGCGGGGACTTCTTCGCTGATAAATTGCCAGTACTGCCCACCATGCGCCATATCCGTATAAAAACTGAGATGAACCGATGGCATGATCACGGCCAATTCCAGGCCTTCTGCGTAGCGTTCGATAGAGCTCCAGCGCTGCCAGGCAGTGTGGTCATCGGAGTATCCATGCAGCAGGTACAGGCTGCGGTATTTTGGCTTGCGCTTACGCTGCGATGAACCTGCCAAAAGTTCCGTTGGCGGGCGCTGGGGTAGGAGAACCGCCAATGTAGCGCGCATACCCAGGCTTTCAGAAAAGAAATTTACTTCATTTGTGATCATGTTATATCCTTGAGCTGGGGTATGGAAACTAATTGGTGGTGTAACCATTCTGTTCGCAAGTATTCCAAACAATTATTCAATTACTGCCAGTATTTTACCTGATTGCACCTGCGCCTTTGTGATATTGTGACCGGTGGATGTGCAGACCATTGCGGGTTGGTTGTGGTTTTCCCTGGAGCGTACTGCAAAATTTGAGTATCTGGGCAAAAGTCCTGTTTTCAATATACAGAATTCTAATGGCATTCTTTAGTATCTGATCATTTTTAATGGTGGTATTGATACTTCGGGGTATTGTGGAGATGGTAAATATTGCTGCGTGTCCCTGAATTGGACTCTAAACCATGGTCACTTGGAGTACAATTTTGTTTCGAAAGACGAGAATTCGATCGGATTCTTGAAAATCCCACCGAAATTGCCAGAACCAGGGCAGGCGGTTTTTTCTTACTTTCCAATCTCAGTTAAAGAATAAGGCAACCATGTACATCAATACCACCCTGCTTTTGGGTTTGTGTTTTTGCTTACTTTGGGCGATCTATCACGAAGGTTCCTTGCGCAGGCCCCGGCCTGGCTGGGGTAAAAGGGATTCATTCTTGCTGGCTTTGACCAGCGAGGGAGCGATGATTGTTTTGCTGACAGAGGGGTTAAGTGGCTTTCACTTGCTTCAAAAAAAATATCTGGTTGCAGCCTGGGTTGGATTTTTATTGATTGTTCTGTTGCTGTTTATTTACTTGAGAGCTGCGCGTCTTGGGTTAAATCGAAATTTGATTGATTTTAGCGGTTGGAAGCTTCCCCGGTTCAATTACAGTCTATCGAACATTGTTTTATTATGCATGGTTGGATTTCAATTATTAACCCTGGCCGTGGTCGCGTATGCTTATCCACCCAATAATTGGGATTCATTAACCTATCACATGGCAAGGATCATGCACTGGCAGCAAGATCAAAGCGTGGCCAGCTATGCGACTAATATTGCGCGCCAGGTTGAAAGCCAGCCGTTTGCCGAATATGTTCTGGCCAATCTTCAAATCATGTTGGGGAAAGATCAATATGCCAATTTTGTTCAGCTGTTTGCCTTTCTGGTTTGTTTGATCGGCGTCACCAGTATCACAAAGAAATTGGGAGGAAATCCGGGCCAACAATTACTGGCGGGTGCCCTGAGTGTCTCCATTCCCATGGCAATTCTACAGTCCACCAGCACTCAAAATGACCTGGTGGTGTCGCAATGGCTGGTTTGTTTTGTGTTGATGGGGCTGGGCCTGGTTCAAGAGCCAAAAAACCTTCTATGGGTTTTGGGAACAGGTTTGTCATTGGGATTGGCCTGCCTGACCAAGGCAACCGCCTTTATTTTTGCGCTGCCGTTTTGTATCTGGTTTGGAATAATACTGACCAGGAAGAGCCCAGGATATATTGTTTCGGGCCTGGTGATTGGAATTTTGGCTCTGGGGGTTAATTCCGGGTTTTTATTTAGAAACATCCGCTTGTTCTCGAACCCGCTCGGTTCAACTGTCATGTTTGATACGACCAACCAGTCCCATTCCATTGGCGGTCTGGCGTCTAATATGCTTCGCAATACAGCGCTAAACTTTGCAGACAGGCAAAATCCGTTATTTCGGGGTGTTTTAAGTGGACTGCAGAGGCTGCATCAATTTACCGGCCTCGCCAGCTCGGAACCTAAAATTACTTTTGAAAAAGCAGAAATATTTAATGGGTTTGATCAAAGCCAGGTATTACACGAAGATTTTGCCGGGAATCCGTATCACGCCATCCTGATTTTTATAGCGATCTGTTTCTCATTTCTGGCCGTCAGGAAAAATATTTTTCAACGCCAGGTACTGGTTTATGGGCTTTGCCTGATTTTAGGATTTGTTGGTTTTTCATTTTATTTAAAATTTCAAGATTTTGGCAGTCGTTTGCTGCTGCCGCTCTTTGTCTTATGGACACCCGCAATCGTTTTGATTCTGGCGGCGGGAAGTGAAAGGCTTATGAAAATCGCTGTGATTGGAATTTTGCTGCTATCGTTTGGTTGGACCTTTGGGAATATCCTGAGGCCAATCAGCCTGGATGCGCTTACTGCCCCAAAGAACCGCGAAGCGCTTTACTTTGCCAATAATCCAGATCTGTACCCCATCTATGCTGGAATTGCTGACCGGATAGTGAGTAGTAACTGCCATGCGATCGGTTTGAGCCTGGGCGAAAATACCTGGGAATATCCGATCTGGATATTGCTCTCAAATCGAAAGTGGCAGGGTCGCATCGAGCATGTCAGCGTCAACAATCCCACGGCTGCCCTGACGGATAAAAAATTTATACCGTGTGCTGTCATATCTGACAACTCAAACGGTAAAAAGAAATATTCTTTTTATGATATGACGCTTCAGTTTAAAGCCCCGTAAAGTGAAAATTTAGAATGATCATTCCATGATCTGTCAGAGTAAATGGCCAATATTGACTTACTGGCGCACGCTGGAGACACCCTGTTCCTGTTCATGGGGCACAGGAATGGATGGAAAAAATTTATCTTTCAGGTTGAGGATTGGTTTTTCGATATATTTGAAACTCAGGGAGGCCGTTAACAAAGTAGCGCAGAAGGCCAGGATGGGCCGGAGAAGCTGAGCCTGTTCAGCGCTCAGGTTGATAAAATCAACGATTCTGCCAGCGAAAAAGAACATGACATAATGGTATACATACAGGCCATAAGAGATTTTGCCGAGGTATCTCATCCAACCCAGATCGAGGAATTTGTTGAACAGACCGTCCCGCGCTACTGCATAAATGGTCACGGCAAAGAAGTAATTCAGCAGGCTGTATCCCCAAATTTGTTTATAGCCATTGGCGATTGGAAATGGAAAACCAAGGCCAGATAGGGCGCCGAAGCTGCCGGTGAAGATATATTGCGTGGTAAAACCTAGCACGGGTACGGCAGCCAGTAATACCCAGAATTGCAAACGGGCTTTGGGGATGCGATATTGCGAAATAAAAGCGCCAAGACCAAAGGCATCGATATGCGAAAAAGGTAGAGAATAGATCCCTGCGGCAGGATCTGGGTAAAGAAATGGGAAAGTATGGTGACTGTACAGGTAAAAAAGAACAATTCTGGCCAGGGGGCCGGCAAGAATTGCCCCGATAAACAGTTTTTTATAGGCGCTTTTGGGAGTTACGAGAATCAGCAAGGGCCAGACGATATAGAACTGCTCCTCCACCGAGAGTGACCAGAAGTGATTGATAAAGAACGATTCCTGAAACCAATTGCTGGCGCAGAAAAAATCATAGATATAGGTGAACGCGTAGGGGAATTGGCGGAAATATTCCAACATGCGGTTGATACGGTAGCCAGATGCATACAGCGCGCCTGCCACGCCCAGCATCAGGAATAGATAAAAATAATAAAGTGGAAAAATGCGGAGGAAGCGACGCCCATAAAATTTAATGAAGAAAGCCCTGGTGGCCAGGGTTTCTTTCATGTCGATCAGGATGCCGGTGATTAAGAAACCTGATAATACAAAGAAGAGCAATACCCCTGCCCAGCCCATGGCGATCAAATTGGCATGGAATAAAAATACGAGGAGGATTGCGATTGCGCGCAGACCATCAAGGCCTGGGATCATTGATTAACTCCATAATAATGCCTTAGCGGTGGAAATTGCTTACCAGAGTGTCTTCCCGCTGAATGAAATCAGGAAAAAGTTGAGTTGAGAAAAAATTACGGGTGAAAATTGCCAGCCCAGGAATGCCGCAATCACGCCTACAATTGCCCCAGCGATGACATCTGAGACATAATGGACTCCCATGGAAACGCGCGCAAGGGATACCAGGGGCGCCCAAACCCAGAGAATGACAGCCAGCCAGAATGGTCCGAGCAGGCTGGCGAGGACCGCCACCAGGAATGAACGCGCAGCGTGGCCGGATGGAAAGGAGTGTGGGTCGGTATTCCGGTAGATGCCACCCCATTCTCCCGCTGGGCGTTTACGGCGAATGGTGAACTTGAGTGCTATTACCACGGCCGCCAGGATGGAAATCCAAAAAAGCTGGTAAATGGCCCACTGTTTCCAGAAAGTTCCACCGATCAGGCATAATATGAGCATTCCAATACCCCAAAACCAGGAATCGCCTGAATGCGCAAAAAACATTGCCAGGTTACGCCTTAGCCCGGGTTTTTCGGCCACACGCAGCGCGTAGGACCAATCGCGGTCATGTTCAAGAATGCGATAAATAAATCCCAAAATAATTCCTTCCCGTGGGGCAAACTATTGTTTTGACATGTCAGCGCGCATGATTTCCAATTGATGGGGCTTGTCAACATCCATCCCGGCTTCCGCCCAGGGCCAGACGATGGCTTTGCCGCGAATCCCGATTTGTTTTGATACGCGTTGTACGAGGTCGTTAAGGTTGATTTGGCGCAGGAGCATCAGTATCAGGGTGACGAAACCAATGGCGGCCGCCTGTTTTAACGGTGATTTACGTTTACCGATCAGTTCTTCCCAGGTATTGAGGTGTTCGGTTGCCATACGAATATGGGCAGCGTTAATGTCAGCGCCGCAAACATCCATATCTTTGAGGTGTGTCCAAGTCCGGCGTGAATCGGGGTACCGTTTTTCCATTAAACTGCGTTGGATGACGCCGTAATAAATATCTGCCGGGGTTTTCTCGATTTCTTGTACCAGCCAATCGACCATTTCACCAGTCAGAGCTGGGATATCAGACGAAACGATCAGGGCATATTCTGTTTCAGGATTGAGTTCCTGGGATTTCTTGAACCCTGCCACAATGTTGGCCAGCATGCGGCCTTCATTTGGTAGGTAATGGGTGGGCTTGGAAGTTTTTAGACCGCTGTGTTCAGTCATACCCAGGATAATGATGTTATCGACTTTTTGTGAGGCGCTCAGAGCATCCAATACCCATTGGATCATGGATTTCCCGGCGATATCCAGCAAGGCTTTTGAATGGCCTTGAGTGTAAAGGTATAAGGGATCTTCGGGAAGTGGAATTCCGCCGGCTGTAACAATTGCGTCCATAAAAACTCCTGCATCGTTTTGGATTAATTTAATTCCTGAAGCTGCGGTTTGAACTCCAGTTTTTCAAGTAGTTCGTTGTATTCCGCATAGCTCAGGGGGCGGCCTTTCCCCGAAAGAGCGACCAGAGCGGCTTCCATCATATTTGTGCCAAACGACCGGCCATCGAGCACCGGAGTGGTAGTGATCAGGTATTTCACGCCGGTTTGGCGGAATAATTCCACATCGGCTGGGGTGGTGGTGTTGGTGACAATGATTTTCCCCTGCATGTTATTGGGCATATAGCGCTTAATGTAATGACAGTCTCCAGCTATTATGGTCGCCCAGTTGAAGTATTTCGGGTATTTTGGTTTGCGTTCTTCCTGTTTTTCGCCGATTGGGTAAATCCATTCAAAGGGCAGGCGGGATGCGATGGGTAAGAGCAGCGCTGCCATGAATTTAATTTGCTGAACGGTATGGAGTGCGATTGGGATATCCAGGGAAAACATCATATCTCCAAATACACATTCATAACCACTATCCAGGAATGAGCGTGTCAGTCCCCAGCGGTCAGAACCGGTCATGATGAAGACCTTACGGCCGAGCGGGTTGATATAATCGCCTAATTTCTCATTAGTGAAGGGGCCAACCATGGTTTCAAGCGTGTTTTTTAGACCAGAGCCATCCACAACGGGGGTTTTCTTGATATAGCGTATCATGGGCGTGACAGAATGAAGTTCGTACCATTTGCCATCCACCATCAACCCAAGATCTGCGCCGCCGACGCCAAACGCATCTACGCTACCATCCAGTTCCTTGAATTTAAGTGCAGCAGCATTCATGTCGCCATCGGTGCCGATGCGCTCGATACTAATATTTTCTCCCAGCAGGGTTACTTCGACTGCTTTATTGCGTTTGGATGAACCGATACTGATGCTGACTGCTCTTTTCATTAGAAGATTCTCCGCGAATAAAAATTTTATCGAGTATACACCCGCGGCTAGTTTCTGAAAACGTATTTATTCTCAGGGCGGTAAGTCTCGGATTGGTTTTATCGCAAGGGTTTGGGGTATGTTTCAGCTCAAAATGAGAACTGCCTCCGACGTGGGTGAGTCAAATTGTGTGAAGATGGGCAGGTTTTTTCGGTGACACCCTGTCAGAAAATACCTGATTTAAGTCTGGTGAGGCTTAAGTCAGGTTTTCCAACTCTTCCCAGCGCTGGTAAGCCCTGGATAATTCATCTTCAAGATCTTTTAGGCGGGCTGCGTCGAGGCTGATATCGGTACTTTCGCGTTGATAAAAGGCCGGGTCTGCCATGGCTGCGCTGAGTCGGTGTTGTTCCGCCTCGAGAGTTTCAATGCGCCCTGGTAATTCAGTTAATTCTTTTTTTTGTGCTTCAAGTGCGCGCTGTTCTTTGTAACTCAGCTTTCGTGTGGGGGCTGTTGATGCAGGATCGTCGCCTGTTAGGCTGGTGGGTTTGCGTGGTTTTTCGAGTTCAACGCTTTTTTCAAAAACATCGCCCTGGTTCTGGCGCTGCCAATCATCATAACCCCCGATATATTCGCTTGCCAGTCCTTGACCATCTAAAACCAGGGTGCTTGTAACCAGGTTATTTAAAAAGGCGCGGTCATGGCTGACAAGCAGCAGCGTGCCCGGAAAATCCAGTAACAGGTCTTCAAGAGTTTCCAAAGATTCGATATCCAGATCATTGGTGGGTTCGTCCAACACGAGTAAGTTGGCTGGTCGTGCAAAAATGCGCGCCAGCAGCAGGCGGTTGCGCTCGCCGCCGGATAGGGCACTGATGGGGGCGTGAACCCGGTCCCGTGTAAATAGAAAATCCTCGAGGTAGCCGATCAGGTTGCGGGTGCGTCCATTGATCGTGACAGTATCGCCGCCTTGCCCTACGTTTTCCAAGATAGATTTGCTCTCATCCAGTTGCGCGCGAAGTTGATCAAAATAGGCAACTTCCAGGTTGGTGCCATGTTCAACGCTGCCTAGCTGTGGGGCAAGATCATTCATCAGAATCCGCAGCAGGGTGGTTTTGCCCGAACCATTTGGACCGATGATCCCGATTTTGTCTCCACGCTGGATGGTGGTGGAAAAATCCTGGACAACGGTTTTATCACCGTAGGCGTAGCTGACCCCCTGGGCTTCGATCACCAGCTTGCCTGACCGGCGGTCAGCCTGGATCTGGATGCGGACTTTGCCTGGATGATCACGCCGGTCCAGGCGCAGGTCACGCAGCCGTTTTAGCGCGCGCACCCGGCCTTCGTTGCGTGTGCGGCGTGCTTCAATCCCTTTGCGGATCCATTGTTCTTCCTGGGCCAGTTTTTTATCGAAGTTGACCTTTTGTTCAGCCTCAGCCGAGAGCATGGCCTCTTTACGCTGGATAAAAGTTGTGTAATTGCAGTTCCAGTCGAACAGGCCGCCGCGATCCAGTTCCACGATGCGGGTGGCCAGTTTCTGTAAAAAGATGCGGTCGTGGGTTACAAAGAGCAGGGTTCCACCCCAGCGCTTGAGAAAATTTTCAAGCCAATCAATGGATTGAATATCAAGATGGTTGGTGGGTTCATCCAATAAGAGCAGATCTGGTGCGCGGACCAGCCCGCGAGCCAACAAAACCCGTCTTTTCAGCCCGGCCGAAAGGGTTATAAACTGGGCTGCCGGCTCAAGCTGCATGCGGGATATGACCTGTTCAACCTGTAGTTGGCGCTGCCAGTGATCTTCCGCGCTGGACCCTGGAAGTTCGCTTTCCAAACCGCTCGCTACGATATCTGAGACAGTACCGGCCAGGCCTTGCTGTACTTCTTGAGGTAGATAGGCTGTGCGCAAATTTTGTTGGCGAGCAACGCTGCCGCCTTCGGGTGACAGATCCCCATTGATGAGCTTTAATAGCGTGGATTTTCCCATGCCATTCCGGCCCAATAGACCAATCCACTCACCGCGTTCGATCTGTAAATTAATGTTTTCCAGGAGGCGTGGCCCGCCAAAGCCCAGGCTCACATCTTGCAAGCTGATTAATGCCATATATTTCTTTTCCTTGTGGAAGAAAATATACTACGAAAAAAGGATAATCGGTCTTTAACTTTGTGGATGAAAGCCACCTATTTTCCAGATTCCGCAATGCCACAAAGAGCGACAGAATAATCCGGCTTTGTATCTAATTGCTAATACCAGTATTTATTTACAGGCCCACCGGACGTCCTGATTTCTCTATAAAGGTCAGTGAAAGTCGGATGTATGCCTTGCCGGTGGATTTTTCCGAAATGGAACAATATTCTTACCCCCGTAATTCCTTGGTTTTGCATTGGAAATCACGGCCACTAATTGTTTACAGGATTTTGCAGCCGGGTATTTCAGTCTTATAATTCAAACTTGGGTTTGTTATTAACAAAACAATCCAACCACCCGTTATTATAAATATTGTAAGGTTCTGGTTTGTTTTTTTACAGGTGTTGGAGCTGATCTCATGTGTGAACAAATTAATCTGCTGATGGTGGAAGACAGTGAGTATGATGCCTTACTGCTTGTCCACGAATTACGAAAAATGGGTTTTGAGATAACTCTGCAGCGGGTGCAAACCGCTCAGGAAATGCAAGCTGCGTTGAATATTGATAATCTGGATGCAGTAATTTCAGATTACAACCTGCCGGTCTTCAGCGCACCTCGCGCGTTGGAAGTACTCAGGAAAAGCGGCAAAGATCTGCCATTTATTGTTGTCTCCGGTACGATTGGCGAGGCTACTGCGGTGGAAATTATGCGTTCCGGGGCGCATGATTTTTTAATGAAGGGTAATTTAAATCGCCTGGCTGAAGTTTTACGACGTGAGATCAGGGAAGCACGCGGCAGGGAGGAGAGTCGCCGCGCTGAAGTGGCTTTGAGAGAAAGCGAACAGCAGTTGCGGTTACTGTTTGAACAATCCAGCGACGCTATTTTTCTAATCGAGAAAAATTCCGGGCGATATTTGAATGCCAACCTGGCTGCCGAAAAATTTACTGGCAGATCTGTGGCAGAGTTGATCACCATGACAGATTCAGCTGTCATTCAACCCCAGCCTGTGGAAAAACAACCTGCTGAACCTGCAGAAGACCATACGGTCAACGTTGTAACTTGTTTACGCCCGGATGGTACCATTCGCGTAGCCCAGTTGACCCTTCTGCCGATCACCGACCAGCGTTCCTTTTGTGTTGCGCATGATGTGACCGAGCAAATACAGGCTGAAAATGCCTTGAGACACCGGGCTCAGGAATTGGAAGTGCTTTACCGGACCTCCCTCGAGATCAATTCGCAAACCGAACTTTTACCGCTCTTGCAAACCATTGTCGAGCGCTCTGCCAATTTACTGCATGCTCATATGGGCGGGTTGTATCTGGTGCGTCCCGACAACCTGCTTGAACTGGTGGTTGCTCACAACCTGCCCGGTGAATTTATCGGGGCAACTTTGCGCATGGGGGAGGGGCTGTCTGGAATGGTGGCCCAATCTGCCCAAATCATGATGGTTGATGATTACAGTACCTGGCCAAACCGATCAGCTCTGTACAAAACAACTCCATTTCGCAGGGTTTTGGGGCTGCCAATGCGCGTTAATGGGCAGGTGATTGGCGCCATTAATATTACGGATGATGAAATTTCCGGTCCTTATTCTCAGGAAGAGATCCGTTTGGCAAGCCTGTTTGCCGATCAGGCGGCCATTGCGGTTGAGAATGCTCGCCTACTAAATGCGGTTCAGAGTGAGCTTTCAGAGCGTAAACAGGCTGAAGAAACGGTGCGCGAAAGTGAAAAAAGCTACCGGGGTTTATTTAATAGCGTTTCGGATGCGATTTACATTCAAGATGCGGCCGGGCGGTTTTTGGATATTAATGACGGAGCAATCCGAATGTATGGTTACTCAAAAACAGAAATCTTGGGAAAAAACCACGAATTTCTCAGTGCTCCTGGTAGGAACAATCTGGAAGCTGTGGCACAAGCTGTAAAAAAAGCCTTTGCAGGTGAAGCCCAGCAGTTTGAGTTTTGGGGCTTGCGAGAAAATGGCGAGATATTTCCCAAGGAGATCCGGGCTTTTCCGGGTACTTACTTTGGGCAAAAGGTAATTATCACGCTGGCTCACGATATTACCGACCGCAAAAAAGCTGAAGAAAATCTGCGTTCGACGCAAGCTTTTCTTGACCATGTGCTAAAAGCTGTTCCGCTTGGGATCAGTGTCTATAATATCCAGACTTCAAAATTGGAATTCGATAATATTATCAGCGCCAATCTCAACGAAATGGGGATGGATGAATTCAACGCCCTGACAAATAGCGAGCGTGATGAGATGATCCATCCTGAAGATCGTCAGGCGTTCGCCAATTTTTTTAATGACCTGGGCACCCTTTCTGATGGCGAAATCCGATCGATTGAGTATCGTCGCCTCGGGAAAAAAAGCCGCTCAACCTGGCATTGGTTCCGCTACCGGTATTTTATTTTCGAGCGGGATTCGGGCGGTAAGATCGCCAAACTGCTATCGGTAACGGAAGACGTAACCGGGAGCAAACAGGCCGAGCAAGCCCTGCAGCGCCAGTTGAAAGAATTAACCACGCTACATAATATTGCGCGGGCCGGTATTCAAGTCAATTCCCTGGATGAACTTGTGGAGCTCGTTACCCAGGAGGTTGGGAATTCTTTTTACACTGAAAACTTTGGTGTACTGCTGCTTGACAAGGACAACAATATTTTGGCGGCGCATTCTTCTTATCGGGGGCTGACGGAAGGGATCAAGGCTATCATTTCTCTTGATGAAAGCGTCTCCGGGCAGGTTTTACTGACTGGCAAACCACGCCGTATTTCTGATGTTCGCCTTGAGCCAAATTTTGTCAGGGTAACATCGGATATCCTGTCAGAGCTTTGTGTGCCGATCAAGGCAGGGGATGATACCTTTGGGGTAATCAATGCCGAAAGCAAACAAGTTAATTTTTTCTCGGATGATGATGAACGTTTGCTGTTGACAATTGCTGGTCAGCTGGCGGTATCCATCGAAAGGCTCAGATTGTTCATATCTGAGCGTGAACGACGCCAGGAGGCAGAGAATTTACGCCAGGCTACCGCGGTTTTATCCACATCGCTTGATCTTGATCATGTGCTTGAATCAATTCTTACATCACTGAAAAAGGTGGTGCCGTACGATAGCGCCTCAATATTTTTATTGGAGGGCGACCGGTTGAATGTCATGATTGTTGATGGTCTTGAAGACCGTTCTGACCTTCTTGGAAAAACCTTCTCGGCCGACAATTTGCTTTTCCAGGAAGTGAAAGCCAGAAGGCAACCCATTATCCTGGCGGATGCCGGATCTGATCCACGCTTCGGAGGCTGGGGCGCAACATTTCAGGTTCGGGGCTGGATGAGTGTGCCATTGATTACCCGTGGGGAGGTGATTGGTTATATCACGCTGGATAGTTTTAAAGAATCTGCCTACAGCCTGGAAGCCGGGACCATGGCGCAATCATTTGCTCACCAGGCCGCGGCGGCTATCGAAAACGCCAGGTTGTTCAAAGAAATTCAAAGCTCCTTGAAAGAGTTGAATCAGGCGTACGAATCTACCATTGAAGGGTGGTCCATGGCGATGGACTTGCGGGATAAAGAAACCGAAGGGCATACCTTGCGTGTGACCGAAATGACCATGCAATTGGCCGAGACTCTGGGTATCGAAGGTGACAGGTTGATTCACATTCGTCGCGGGGCTTTGCTGCACGATATCGGCAAAATGGGTGTGCCGGATCGTATCCTGTTGAAGCCAGACAGCCTGACTGACGAAGAACTGGTCATTATGCGCCGCCATCCCAAATATGCTTATGATATGCTGGCTGCGATCGAGTACTTGCATCCTGCCCTGGATATTCCATATTGCCATCACGAACGTTGGGATGGCAAGGGCTACCCACGCGGTTTGAAAGGGAAGCAAATACCTCTGGCAGCCCGGCTCTTCTCGGTGGTGGACGTGTGGGACGCGCTGACCAGTGATCGTCCTTATCGACCAGCCTGGTCTCGCAAAGAGGCGCTGGGGTATATCAAGGAACTCTCAGGTGTGCAATTTGAACCGGAGATTGTCGATAAATTTGTGGAGATGATGGGATAATAAGGTGGTAAAGTCTTTAGACAATTGTTTGCAGCCCTGACGAGCTGCTTTTTCTTTTGTGCGGATATAGGGAAATCACTTGATGTTTGGATTTCGTTACAATAAGGGACGTTATGCGTAATTTAATCGATAAAATTAAATCAATTTCAAAAATTCAGTTTTTTGCGCTGATTTTAATCATCTTTGGCCTGGGCGTCATGGTAAATAAAGGATTGGGTATGCTGAATTTCTATAAGGAAATTCAGTATGCCAAAGTAAATAACTTTAAAGCCGGGAATATATCCCCTGATTTGCTGCGCCCCTGGATGACCATTCGCTATGTGTCTGTGGCCTATGCGGTTCCTCAAAAATATCTATTTGATGCGGCCCAGATCCAGCCCAAAAGCGAAAACAGTATGATCGGCATTAACCGGCTGAATAGCCAGATGCAGCTTGGTAGTTTGAACGGCCGTCCGATATTGATGAATACGATCCGTGATGCAATTATAAAATATAAGGCCAATCCGGTTGTGACCGGGCTGATCGAAAAACAGGTTCGAGATTGGATGTCGGTTCAATATATCGCCAATAGTACCGGTATTCCAGCTAAAACCATTTTTCAGGAGTTGGGCATCCCGATGGATGGTAATGCGTATTTACCGTTGGGCGGGTTAAGCGACGAAATCAATTATCAGGGCGGGCCTTCCAAACTGGTGGTGGCCTTGCAGATGATTGTTGATAGCCACAGGGTGCAGCCATGACCGGAATTGATATCAGTTCACTGGCTTTAGGTTGGATTGCGGCTTATGGTGCTCCAATGGTGGCAGTCATGTTGTTTCTTGGCGGATTGGGTTTGCCATTACCAGCCACTTTGATTGTGATTGCTTCGGGGGCTTTCATGCGGCAGAACCTGCTGGATTTGTATTCCACGCCTATTTTGGGTTATCTGGGTACCATTACCGGTGACAGTTTGCTTTATTGGCTTGGATATCTGGCCAGCAACCAGATTGAAACACGTTTTGGCAATACTTCTGCCTGGAAAAGTGCCCGTGATCTCTTTGATCAACGGGGTGGGGTTGCCATTTTTTTGACTCGCTGGCTATTAACAGCCGTCGCATTTCCAATTACTTTGATTGCTGGCAGCAGTGGGTATCATTTTAAGAAGTTTTTTGCATATGCCGTGCTGGGTGAATTAACCTGGGTGCTTTTATATGGTGGCCTGGGGTATGCTTTCGGAAGTCAGTGGGAGTTGATCAGTGATTTCATCTCCAACTTTAGTGGTTTTATTCTGGGCGCTCTGGCCCTGGGCGTTGGTATTTACCTGTTGATCCATTTTAATAAAAAATCATCCCGGCCGGCATCAGCCGCTCAATAGCTTTTTCCAGAATCACAGAAAACTCCAGAGATTTGAAGGCAGTAAAAAAAACATACATCAACAATATCCTCACCCAGTGATGCTCCTGTGATTAGGCAAGAATTTTATTACCAGGTGAAACCTATTTATTGGGGGATTGTTGGAATGCAGATCACCTGGCGTGTGCAATAACCGGGTAATAACCAACCCGGATTGACCGTTCTCAATCATTTCAGGTTACTTTATTTCTAATGGAAAAAAACATGAGCTCAAAACACATTTTGCGTAATCTGATCATGCTTTGGGTGGCCTGGTTTGCAATATTATATGGGTTTCAATGGTTGGTGACCAGCCGGTTGGATATCAAGCGCCCAGACTTTGCAGTTTTTTGGAGTGCAAACGAGACTCAAAAGTTTAGCAACAAAGGTAAGATTTATCTTGAGGAACCTTTCTTAAATCGTCAGGTTGCCTGGGATTCGGAATATTATCTTGGAATTGCGGTTGGTGGATATGATGACCCGGCGGCCGGCCGCGCAATGGATCCAGTTACCAGGATTGATTGGCCAAAAAATTATTCTTTTTTTCCGGCATATCCCTACCTGATGAAGGTTTTTATGCTGCCCCTGGCCTTTTTGGGGCTGACGTCGGTTGCCACAGCGGCCCTGGCTGGAGTGATTGTAGCCCTGTTGGGTACACTGGCTGGCATGCTGGCTTTGTGGGATATGACCCGGACTTATTTTGATGAAAATGATGTCTTGCGGGCTGTTTTTTATTTATTGATCTTTCCCAGCGCATTTTTCTTTGCCCAGGTCTATACCGAAGGCTTGTTCATTGGCTTGGCCTTCTGGAGCCTGGCACTCACGAATCGAAAAAAATGGTTTTGGGCAGGCATCCTGGCGTTTGCAGCCGCCTGGACGCGTGCTCACGGCGGTTTGTTGTTCATCCCCCTCGGAGTGGCCTGGCTGCGGGCAGTTGATTGGAAAAATCTGCGCCGGTCTTTTTCATGGGGTTGGATGCTGCAAGGGCTTTGGTCGCTGTTGCCGCTAGCCAGTTACCTGCTCTGGCGGACTTCACATCTCGGAGAAGGCTGGGTGGCCCTGCAAAGCTTCTATTTTGGGCGTGGCGTCTTAACCCTTCAAAGTTCCATTGAAAGCTGGAGAGAGGCTTATATATATTCCGGTAAGGTGGATTCTGCCTTAATATATTTTGGCATGGAAGTTGCCAGTGTTGTGCTGGCTTTTATCAGCAGCCTGGCACTGCTCAGGAAGCATCCGGAGGTGGCAGCCTTCAGCCTGGCCGTAGTTACTTTTTCGGCAATCAGTGGTTCTGCCCAAAGTCAGGCACGTTACATGCTGGTTACCCCGGCATTGTTCATTGTTTTGGCGATTTGCGGGCGGAACAAGACCTTTGATCGTGCCTGGACTATTCTCAGCCTGCTACTGTTGGGGATGTCAGTCATGCTGTTTAGTTTTGATATGTGGGTTGGTTGAGCCTGGCTGAAGGAACAGTCGGGCTACGAGAATTTAGAAAGGAAAAGACATGAGTCAGAAGGAAGATTTGATTGCTATCCTTGAAAAATCACGTTCAAAGATGATGGCGCAGCTGGTAAAAATCGACTTGCAACCCGATATTTATCCGCTTTGGACTATTCGTGAAATGCTGGCTCACCTTTCAGGTTGGGATGCTGCCGTGATTGATCTTATGCGGGCTGTGTTGGCTGGGCAGACCCCCGCCACTCTGGCCGCGCACGGGATCGATGTTTATAACGCTGAATCGATTGCCGCCCGTGAAAGTCTGGATTATGACCAGGTTTACCGCGAATATATTGAAGTACGCAAGACCTTGATTGAGCTTCTGCGACAGTTTCCAGATGAAAGTTTATCCAAGGAATATGTTCTGCCCTGGGGAGAACCTGGAACCATGCTGGATATCGTCAATATTTGGGGACCGCATGAAGAAGAGCATGCTGATGATCTGAAAAAGATCACTTCGCAAGACCAGGGTCAAGGTTAATCAGCCTGGCCGCCTTTGCAAGTGGAATCTGTTTGATCAGGCTTCTTGCAAGCTGAAATAATTTGTGGAGGAAATCGTGGATCAGAATTTTGATGTTCGTGCATATAACCGTGAAGCCTGGAACAAACAGGTTGATTCCGGTCAGAACCCCTGGACCAGGCCTGTCGATTCGGATTTGATCAACCAGGCCCGTCTGGGATTATTTTCCATCCTGCTGACCGAGAACAAGCCTGTGCCGGCAGACTGGTTTCCGCCTCTGCTGGGGTTGGAAGTCCTGGCGCTGGCCTGTGGGGGTGGTCAACAAGGGCCGATTTTGGCCGCTGCCGGGGCCAATGTGACTGTTTTTGACAACTCGCCGCGTCAATTGGACCGTGACCGAGAAGTGGCAGCCCGCGACGGTTTGGCAAATTTGCGTACGGTGGAAGGGGATGCCCGCAATCTGGCGATATTTGCAGATGAATCTTTTGATTTTATTTTTCACCCCGTCTCCAATCTTTTTATCCCCCAAATTCGGCCGGTTTGGTTGGAAGCCTGGCGTGTTTTACGACATGGAGGCAGCTTGTTGGCAGGTTTCATGAACCCAATTTTTTATCTGTTTGATCCTGATCAGGCTGAAAACGGGGTCATGGAAGTTAAATATAAGCTGCCATATGCTGATCTCGATTACCCCGAAATGCTGCAGCGTCAGGTTGCAAATGGGTGGCCGTTGGAGCACAGCCACTCTCTTACGGATCAACTGGCCGGGCAGACAGATGCAGGTTTTCATATTACTGGTTTTTATGAAGATTATCATGGCCTGACAGCCATTAGCAATTACACTCCAACTTATATTGCCACGCGTGCCATCAAACCCTGAGAAATTCAGCCATCGGGTGTTTGGAAAATGGAGCATGTGAAAGGAAAGAATTTTAGGTAGTTTTTCGGGAGCGAAGCTCCCGAAAAACTACCTAAACCACTTGCATTAAAACTATACTGAGAATTACTGGAATTCCTGGCGAAAACTTGACGCACTAGAAAGTCTATGCTAGTATCAAACAGAATAGCTTTTTTTTGTTTATATCCGGCCCATTTCCTGGAGGAATAAGAATAATATGAGCAAGAAATTCGTGTGGATATTACTAATACTACTGGCGATAACCTTAAGCGCTTGCACCAGAGCCGCATCATCCGCCCCTGTGGCTACAGCCACCCCTAAAGCTAACTTCCCCAAGCCTGTCGCCACCTCAGGGATGAATGCCATCGAAATCGCCGGAACTCAGACAGCCGTGGCGACCGCCGGAATGCCCATGCCCACTTCTGCTGCTGCTGGGGCAGGTACGCCAGTTCAGGTGATAGCCAACCCAACTTTTACTCCAATGGGTGGTGTGGATCTGACCCCCGCAGTCGGACAGCCAACTGCCAGCTCCGCTGGTAACACACCGCTGCCATCGCCGACCGTTGGTGCGGCGGCGACTGCTGTTGTAAATACTCCGCTGCCGATCGCGACCGCCGGCCCGATTGTCAAGCCCGCCAGTTATATCCTGCATGACGGTGAATTCCCTTATTGCCTCGCCCGCCGTTACAACGTCAACCCTGACGAATTGCTGACTTTGAATGGGCTGAGCAGCACAACAAGCTATTACACACCCGGAACGAAAATCACCATCCCGCAGTCTGGCGGAGCTTTCCCTGGACAGCGTTCGCTCAAGCCTCATCCAACCCAATATACAGTTCGCGCTGGCGATACCATTTATTCGGTTGCCTGCTTATTCGGTGACGTTGACCCAATGGCGATTGTCAGTGCAAACAATTTGAGTGGAACCTATACCTTGACAGCCGGATCTGCCATACAGATCCCGTAATTGTTCACCTGGTACTACGCACCCGGGCGAAATCTGCCCGGGTGTTTCTTTTGAAGGAGCTGACATGAAATTCGAACTGATAAAATCTGAAAACGCATACACCGGGCGGGCATTCAGTGTGCACCGCGACCACCTCCGTACCCCCAGCGGAAACATAGTTCAATATGACATAATCGCTCATATTGGCTCAGTCAGCATTGTGCCTGTGGATGAAAATGGCCAAATTTATTTTGTCCGCCAGTACCGTCATGCAGCAGCTCTGGATCTATTGGAACTGCCCGCGGGAACGCTCGAACCAGGCGAAGCGCCCGAGGCGGCTGCCGCCCGCGAAATCCGTGAAGAGACCGGCATGGCGGCGCAAAACCTGAAGAAAATCGGCAGCTTTTATCTGGCGCCTGGTTATTCAACTGAGTTGATGCATGTTTTTCTGGCCACTGGCCTGACGCATGATCCGCTCGAACCGGACGCAGATGAATATCTAAGCGTGGAAAAGCTACCGGTAGTCGAAGCTCTACGGCTGGCAGAAACCGGACAGATGCAGGATGCCAAGTCGCTGGCTGCGCTGCTTTTGGCAAGACCCTACCTCGGATTGTGAGCAGCCAATTTACCCTGAATATTTTGGAAGTGTTTTGGATTGTTTGGATTTACATTCTCTCAGTCTACATTTCCACCCTTTTTTGTCCAAATATATGACAAGAGGCGGTCATTTTAGGTGTCATTTATTACTATCCTAGATAAATTGATAGGGCTAAACTTGTCCAGTTGTGGCATAATAAAAAGGATTTGAGATAAATTTCACAAACAACAGAGTTCGCTCTGACCTTCCCTTTATCAAGGAGTAAACATGAACAAACGACCAATGATCACGATTGACGGTAATGAAGCTGCAGCCTCCGTGGCTTACCGTGTCAATGAAGTGATCGCTATCTACCCTATCACGCCCTCTTCCACCATGGGCGAGTTGTCTGACGAATGGGCATCCAAGACCAAAACCAATATCTGGGGTACTACGCCACACATCATCGAGATGGAATCAGAAGGCGGCGCGGCCGGGGCTGTTCACGGTGCTTTGCAAACAGGCGCGCTGACCACCACCTTCACAGCCAGCCAGGGATTGCTGTTGATGATCCCCAATATGTACAAAATTGCGGGTGAACTGACCAGTACCGTCTTCCATATCGCAGCGCGGGCTATTGCTGCCCAGGGGCTCTCCATTTATGGCGATCACCAGGATGTTATGGCTGCCCGCCAAACTGGCTGGGCGATGCTCTCATCTGGTTCGGTTCAGGAAGCGCACGACATGGCTGCCATTGCGCATGCCGCCACCCTCAAGGGACGTTTGCCTTTCCTGCATTTCTTTGATGGTTTCCGCACATCTCATGAAGTTGCCAAAATTGAACAGCTCGGTGATGATGATCTGCGCGAAATGATTGATATGGAGTTGGTCCAGGCTCACCGGGCTCGCGGGCTTTCTCCGGACCGTCCCTTCATTCGTGGGACTGCCCAGAACCCGGATGTCTACTTCCAGGGGCGCGAGACTGTCAATCCATTTTATTCCGCTCTGCCCGCCATTGTGCAGTTCTATATGGATAAGTTTGCCAGCCTGACCGGGCGTCAATATCACCTGTTTGATTATGTCGGACACCCCGAAGCCGAGAGAATTGCGATTGTGATGGGCTCGGGCGGAGAAACACTGGAAGCTGCAGTTGAATATCTGATCGGTAAAGGTGAACGGGTTGGCGTTTTGCGTATTCGCCTTTATCGACCTTTTGACATCCAAGCATTTGTCCGCGCTTTGCCGAAGAGTGTAAAATCGATTGCAGTGTTGGATCGCACCAAGGAACCAGGTGCGGCTGGCGAGCCAATGTATCTGGATGTCGTCAATGCTTTGTTTGAAACGGGTCGCAGTGACGTCAAGGTGATTGGCGGACGGTATGGCCTTTCTTCAAAGGAATTTACCCCGGCCATGGCCAAAGCTGTGCTGGATGAATTGGCCAAACCCAGCCCGAAGAACCACTTTACCGTGGGAATTAATGATGATGTTTCGCATACCAGTCTGGAAGTGGATTCTTCTTTCAGTGTTGAGCATCCCGAGACTGTTCGTTGTGTATTTATCGGCCTGGGTGCAGATGGTACCGTGGGAGCGAATAAAAACTCGATCAAAATCATCGGTGAAGAGACTGAGAACTACGCCCAGGGCTTTTTCTACTACGATTCGAAAAAATCCGGCACCCTGACAGCCTCCCATCTGCGCTTTGGCCCCCAACCGCTCAAGGCGCCATATCTGATCGCGGCAAACACTGCCAATTTTGTGGCTTGCCACCAATTCAGCTTCCTGGAACGCTACGACATCTTGAAGTATGCCCAACCCGGCGGTACCTTCCTACTCAATAGCATTTTTGGCAAGGATGAAGTTTGGGCTAATCTGCCGGTTGAAGTTCAGCAAGCCATTATCGATAAGAAACTCAAGTTTTACAACATCAATGCGTATGAAGTGGCCGAATTGACTGGTATGGGCAGTCGCGTGAATACCATCATGCAGACATGCTTCTTTGCCATTTCTGGTGTTTTGCCGCGTGAACAGGCTATTGCTGAGATCAAGCATTCCATTGAAAAAACCTACGGCAAACGTGGTGAAGCGGTTGTTCGCAAGAACTTCGAGGCGGTTGACCAAACTCTGGCCCATCTGGTTGAGATTGTTGTGCCCGCCAAGGCCAGCAGTGAGCTTGCCATGCGCGCGCGTGTTCCGGCAGAAGCTCCTGAATTTGTCAAGCGAACGCTAGGACCAATCATTGCTCTTGAGGGTGAAGAAGTGCCGGTTTCAGCCATGCCAGTGGATGGCACCTTCCCCAGTGGTACCACGCAATGGGAAAAGCGCAACATTGCTATGGATATCCCGGTTTGGGAAGCTGATCTGTGCATTCAATGCGGTAAATGTGTCTTTGTCTGCCCGCATGCTGTCATCCGTCACAAGGTGTATGCAACCGCCGAGCTTGAAGCAGCCCCGTCCACTTTCAAGCACATGCCTTCCAAGTTCAAGGAATTCCCCGGAATGGCATATACCGTGCAGGTTGCCCCCGAAGATTGTACAGGCTGTACCCTGTGCGTGGAAGCCTGCCCTGCCAAGGATAAGACGCAGGTTGGTCGTAAAGCCCTCAATATGGCCCCTCAGCCAGCTTTACGCGAGACGGAAGCAGCCAACTGGGAATTCTTCTATAAGCTGCCCGAGGTTGACCGGACTCTGATCAGCCCAGCCACCATCAAGAATTCACAGCTGCTTCAGCCGCTCTTTGAGTTCTCCGGCGCTTGTGCGGGTTGTGGTGAAACTCCGTATATCAAGTTGGTCTCACAGCTCTTTGGCGATCGCGCTATTATCGCTAATGCGACCGGTTGTTCATCCATCTATGGTGGCAACCTGCCGACCACACCCTGGGCTGTCAACAAGGAAGGGCGCGGCCCTGCCTGGTCAAACTCGTTGTTTGAGGATAACGCTGAATTCGGTTTGGGAATGCGCCTGACCCTCGATAAACAAACAGAATACCTGCACTACCTGCTCAAGCAAATGTCAGCCGAGTTGGGAGACCTGGCGGTTGAGTTGATCAATTCTGACCAGAAGACCGAGCTGGGTATCAAGCAACAACGCGAACGTGTCGAAGTTCTCAAAAAGACTCTGGCTGGCAAGACCGATCCGAAATCCCGTGATTTGCTCAGTCTGGCAGATTTACTGGTCAAGAAATCCGTCTGGATTATTGGCGGCGACGGCTGGGCTTATGACATCGGTTATGGCGGTCTGGATCATGTCATTGCTTCAGGACGCAATGTCAATATCCTGGTGCTGGATACCGAGGTTTATTCAAACACCGGTGGGCAGGCCTCCAAGTCTACCCCGCGCGCGGCAGTCGCCAAGTTTGCTACGAGTGGCAAGGGTACTTCGAAGAAGGATCTGGGCCTGATCGCCATGTCCTATGGGTATGTTTATGTGGCCAGAATTGCCATGGGTTCGAGTGACCAGCAGACTCTTAAAGCCATTCTAGAAGCAGAAGCTTTTGATGGGCCGTCGATTATTCTGGCTTACTCGCACTGCATTGCGCACGGTATCGACATGGCCAAGGGTCTCGAACAGCAAAAATTGGCTGTGCAGGCCGGCCACTGGCCGCTCTACCGTTACAATCCCGCGTTGATCGAGCAGGGTCTGAACCCTCTCAGTCTTGATTCGAAAGATCCATCCATTCCGTTGGAACAATATGTGTACAATGAAACCCGCTATCGCATGTTGGTTCAGGCAGATGAAGCTCGCGCAGAAATGCTCCTAAAATTAGCGCAAAATGATGTCAATAAGCGTTGGGAGTATTATCAGCAAATGGCTTCCATGCATTATGCTAAGCCCAATGGTGGCGAAAATCAGTAATAAATAATCTAGTCAGGGACGCGTCATCTACGCGTCCCTGACTATTATCATGACTAGTGATGAGTTTATCGAAGGGATATAAAATGACTGATCTTACAACCAAATATCTTGGCCTTACGCTTAAAAACCCGATTGTTGCATCTGCTTCTCCTTTGACGAAAAAACTTGAATCTGCAAAAAAACTGGACGAAGCTGGTGTTGGTGCGATCGTGATGTATTCTCTCTTTGAAGAACAAATTATTCACGAAAGCCTTGAGTTGGACCATTACCTCACTCGGGGAACCAATAGTTTTGCCGAGGCGCTGAGTTATCTGCCGGATATCAGCACCTATGCGATGGGTCCAGGGAAATATTTGGATCATCTTTCTGCAGTCAAGAAATCGGTCAGCGTCCCGGTGATTGGCAGCCTGAATGGTGTTTCAAAGGGCGGTTGGACTCGTTATGCCCATTATATGCAGGATGCTGGCGCTGATGCCATTGAGCTGAATCTCTATTACCTGCCCGCTGATCCAGACCTGGGAACCGAGGAACTAGAGAATACCTATCTAGAATTAATTTCGGATGTTCACGCTGCCATCTC
>CAZLJB010000006.1:23212-28830 GCA_964559195.1 uncultured Anaerolinea sp.
GCCACCGATGTCATCAAGTCGATGATGGCGGGTGCAAAAGTGACCATGATCGCATCCGAGCTGCTTAAAAACGGTTACAGCCGAGTTGCAGATATATTAGCCACCCTGCAATTCTGGATGGAAGAACATGATTATCAATCCATTCAACAGATGCAGGGTAGTATGAGTCAGCAATCTGTCAAAGAACCGGCTGCTTTTGAGCGTTCCAATTATATGCAGGTGCTCGGTTCATATCGTGATCTGCCATAACCGGCCAAAATAATCACCGGCAGGGTAAGCCTGCTGACAGGGTGCCATCGAAAAAAATCGAACCCTGTTGCGAGGCTATTCTGTAATTGTATTTACTTGTTGGGCCATGTCCGAAAACAACAGATATGTCTCTTTATGGCGTGTTGAGTGGAAATCCCACTCAACACGCCATTTGCAGTCAAGCCCGGGGATTTGATTGCTTTTTCCAGGCTTATTGAATCCAAATTTTTGCTCCAAAGTCAAAGGCAAGCATTATCCAGACAGTATTAATTGGAAATTTGGAGAACGGTTGTAGATGTTAATATAGGATAGATGGATTTATTAAAGCTGTTCGAACCGGTTGACAGGCACAACGAACACAGTGGCACGTTTCTGTTCATTCAGTTCAGCCCGGGTATTATCCCGCAAAATTTGGATGGCAGTCTCAACCTGGTTGTCATCCACGCCAATAAACAAAGTCGTGCTGCCCTTGCGGAATAAACCGCCTGTGGATGCCACGCGGGTCACCCGGAAGTTATCTGCTGTCAGTGCCTGGACGACGCTGTCCACATCGTCATCTTTGAGAATGGCAAAAATAAGTTTCATGATTAAAATTCCTCAAATCTTTCGACGGGTAGTGTGAACATTGTTGCGCCACCCACCGTCACCGGTACGGGGGTAGGCATGGGTAGAGGTGAGCCTTCAAGCGGAATGGCAAGATACTCGATGCGCTGGCGGCAGGAAGCCTGGAGCGCCTTCAGCACCTTTTCTTCTTCCCCATCCAGCAGGCCAATCAACAAGGTGGCATTCCGTCTGCCCAGGAATCCTCCTGCGCTGGATAGATGGGTCACTGGGGCATGGATCTGCTCCAGCGCGCGCAGGGCCATATCAACATCCTGGTCCTGGATCACCGCGGTCATAATGGAGTGAATATTCGTGGATTTTGCCATCAGGAACTCCTTACTCGCACGCAATAACTGCGTTTGTGGGGTCATTCAATAAAACAGGTTGGCCGTTGGGGAAAATCACTTCGGTCTGTCCCATCAGGCGTGTTACTGTCAGACCCTTATATTTTACCGTAACCGGCCACGGGAATAGATTTTCTCCGGAGAGAATCACCCTGTTAGGCGATTGGATTTCAACCCCCAGCGCTTTGAGAAAAAGCCCGATTGGTGCCAACCCTTGAAGGGTGTTGCGTTCGCCTAACCCGTTTCCGGTTTCGGCATGGTAGCTCCGGTAAAAAGCCTGAGAGCGTTTGAGATTCTGGATGACTGCCGATATGATATGGGCAGTCAGACGCACCGCCTCGCGGCGGTAACCATAAGTCAGCAAGCCTTCGCCGATCAGATGGTTCCAGGGTAGATGGACGCTGTTGCTGACTGGATCGGCATCTTTTAGGAGTAGACGCGGTAAGGCCGGGATACCGTAAGGATGGTCAAACTGGTCGGCGTCCAGAATTGTCTGGTAGACCAGGGAATGTGCATCATGTTTGCTGGGAATTCCCGCCCAAAGTGGCAGAAGCAGGGTGTGATCGGCAATGGTCAAGTCCACGGTCTGGATGTTGACGCGATCCTGACGGTTGAGCCCTTCGAATTCGAGCGTGCCCAGGGCGGTGTAGACTTTTTCGGTGGTTGCGACGGCTCCGCTTGAACTGAAGGTGAAATCGCGGTTATGTAATATCTCGGTTTGTTCAATCCCGTTCAATTGCCCGGTGATGATGACCCGCGGGCGTTTCAGCGCTTCATCCTTGCCTAAAATGCGAATTACGAGCCGGACGGGTTGTTTAAATTCTTTTTGCAGTTTAATTTCAGGTGCCGCCAGGCGTTCGCTGAGTATTTTTCCAGGCAGGCTTAAATGCGTATCACGGTCGGCGTAACGGTAGCATAAACCATCCGGGTCCCAACAGGCCTGGATTCCCTTTTGCAGTGTTTCGGATTGGCTTTTGAGTGTAATAATGTCGGATGCGCGCCCGAGGATTTCTGCCATTTTGATGAGGCACTGAGCCTCGTTATACAGCGCGGCTGATAAGGCGGGGCTTTGGACCGTGGTGATATTGATGCCCTGTGCCCAGGGATGCCAGCCATCGAAGAGAGGGTTTTCTTCAAATCCGGTCTGGCTTGGATGCTGCCATTCAGGCAGGCCATTACGGTCGTAGTCATGAGTCGGAGAAAACCAGGCCCAGAAGAAGGCTGATAGGGAAGGGTAAACGGATGTGATGAACTCTTTGTCCTGTCCGGCCTGGGTCAGCCGCCAAACCAGACTTGCCAGGTAAGGCGCTGCCAAAAAACGGCCACGCTGACCTGCCAGGCCTGGTTTGCAATCGATACTGCCGTTGTGGTCGTCCTGGACGCTGATAAAGTTTTGTAAAATTCCGCGCATGTATTTTGAATTAGCCGGCAGGATTGAGGCCAGATAATATGCTTCCAGGGCCGGTTGCCCGTTCCAAAAATGTTGGTAATCGCTGCCATCGCCCAAGCGGGAATAACCCTGGTCTGGCTGGCGTGAAAAGACAAAGCTGGTATGGGGTAATAGTTTGCCCGGTCCCATTAGCAGGCTGTAGGCGTTTTTTTGTGTAAAGGCCAGCGTGGCATCCCAATCCAGATCGCCCGTATAAATCTCCACCGTTTCACTGCCGTTCAGGTTTTCAATCAGGGCTTTTTCGGCATCCAGAGGACGCGCGACGGTTTTTCGGGCCAGTTCAAATGATTCCAGCGGATCTTTCATGGATGCCAGAGCCCAGGTCATCTGACGTGATGCTCCGGGAGCCATATCCAGCATAAGCGCCAGCGATGAATATGGGCCTGGTCCTGATTGCGGCCCACCCGTTAGGAAGAGCACAGGGTGCAGGTCATCGACCTGGCCTTCCAGAGTGGTGACCGATTGGCGCTGGTTGATGGTCATGTTCTGACCTTCGAGCGGGATCAACTGCCCGATCAGTTCGAAACGGATGGGGTGCTGCAGTGTGGAATGGTTTGTGAATGTCAGACGCCCTGCGACGACTTGCGAGGAGACCACCCAGTAATCTGCGTTGACGTCCACATCTGGATACGGAGAAAAGGATACGCTCAGAAAGTTGGGATAAAAAGCGTGGACGTGCGGTGGAACGGCAAACTCGGCCGGGTTGCTGATGGATTTTCCGTTTTTCGTGAAGCGAGGAAAGATTCGCATCAGGCGCGCGCGCAGGCCGAAAGTGGTGCGCAAAGCCAACGCGGATGGATCGCCTCCGCTCAAGTCCAGATCCCAAATATGGTCGTTGGCGTAATCGGGGAGAGTCAGGCGGGCATCAGTCGCAATTGTAAGTTGAAGGGGGTCACCGGGGACGAGATTCCATGTTCGCATACTCTGACTATTGTAAGGGCAAGCGCCTTACAGGTCAAACGGGAAATGGTTTTGAGTTTTACATCTTGATGAAGTTTTGTAAACGCTGTATATTTACATCGTAAATATACAGCGTTTACCCGAGGAGAGTATGGTCAGACCACAGCGCACTTCCAAACACCCCGATCTTCAAGATGCCATCAAGGAAACAGCCTGGAAGCAAATCAGCGAATATGGCGCGCCTGCTCTTTCTCTGAATGAAGGCAATTTTGTTGGATGGTTCTCAGGAAAATGATGATACAGCCGTCCGGCCTTGTTTGCAGCGCTGGCGATCTGCGAGGTTTTTGCCCGGCAGGCCGGGTTTGGCTGGGCGGGTGGGCTGGCCCTGGGAGCCGGGGAGGGCCTGGTACATGGCGCGCGATTGAACGAGACGGGCGGCCCGGCCATCCGGATTCAGAAGGCGTTGGAAATGGCCGCGGATGCCTTGGCGCTGGGCGAAAGGATCCCACAGCCGGCTGCCAAACTGCTGGCAACGCCTTTCATCCCGGGCTGGTTGTATCGATTATTTGGCGGTTTTGGTTGGCTCCAGCAGGCTAAAAAATACGGCGCCGAGAAGTTGCTCCGGCGCAAGACATATTCGAAACAACAAAATTAATTTTGGAGAAAAAATAATGACAGAAGAACTGCACGTTGTGTTTGGTACAGGCCCCCTGGGTAAATCTGCTGCGCGGGAGCTGGTCCGGCTGGGTAGGCGGGTTCGTATGGTGAATCGTTCTGGCAAATTGAGCGGGATGCCTGTGGAAGTGGAGGTGGTGGCGGGGGATGCCTATAACCTGCAACGGAACATCGAAATTACGCGGGATGCCAGTGTGGTGTATCAGTGCGCCCAGCCGCTTTATTACGAATGGGCTGAGAAATTCCCGGCTTTTCAGGCTGCCATTCTGGAAGCCGTGGCAAGCAATGGCGCCAAATTGGTGGTGGGTGATAATCTCTACATGTACGGTGACACGCATGGACAACCCATCCGCGAGGACCTGCCTTACCTGGCGCATACAAAAAAAGGTAGGGTGCGGGCAGCCCTGGCCGAGGCCATCATGGCGGCGCATGCCAGTGGAAAAATCCGCGCGACAATTGGACGGGCTTCAAACTTTTTCGGGCCTGAAGATCATGCGGTTACCGATCTGGCCATCCGCCCGGCACTACTTGGGAAGACCATCAACCTGATTGGGCGCCTGGACCAGCCACATACCTTTTCCTACGTGGTTGATTTTGGCCGGTTTCTGGCCAGACTGGGTACGCATGACGAATCCTTTGGACAGGTCTGGTTTACGCCCAGCCCGGCGGCTGTGACCCAGGCTGAGTTTGTGAAATTGTTGGAAGCGGAGATTGGTAAGCCTGTCAAGGTTTTGGTTGGTGGGGCCATGCTGATGAAGGTACTGGGATTGTTTGACCCCATGATCCGCGAAACAGTTGAAATGATGTATGAGTGGACCCAGCCCTTTGTGGTGGATACCAGCAAGGCTGAAAAAGCCTTTGGGTTTAAGGCAACGTCTCTGGCCCAGGCAATTAAAGAAACAGTCGCCTGGCTGCGTCAGGATATGGCAAGGGCCGGCTAATCAACCGGCCCTGGGTCTGGTGAACTTTATTGAAGCTGTTCAATCAAGCTGGGGTATAAGGCCGGGTTGGCAGCCACCACCGAATGTGGCGCCTTGAGATAATCCGGCTCGCCAATGGAATTGGTGACAATTGCCCCGGCTTGTTCGGCGATTAGCCCGCCGGCGGCAATGTCCCAGGCTTTCAGGGCGAATTCCCAGTAGCCATCCAGGCGCCCGGCAGCAATATAGCATAGATCCAGGGCCGCCGAGCCCAGGCGGCGCACGCCCTGGGATTGCAGGCCGAGTTTGGCAAAGTAATTAAAATTATTGCGCTCGGTATTCAGTAAATCGTAGGGGAAACCTGTTACCAGCAGGCTTTTTTGTAGAACAGCCACGCTGGTGGGCTTGAGGGGTCGCCCGTTGACCCAGGCGCCTTTGCCGCGCTCGGCGCTGAACATTTCATCGCGCATTGGGTCA
>CAZLJB010000007.1:0-27918 GCA_964559195.1 uncultured Anaerolinea sp.
AGATAGCTTCAGGTGACTGGAGTTCAGACGTGTGCTCTTCCGATCTCATGTAGCAGATTTTCCCAGCCCTGAAGCGGAAGTAATTCATCACTTCGGCCTCAATCGGCTCGCCCGGATATTTGGCGGCCAGGGCAGAGATGTGCGAAACTACTGCAGCATCATCCCCATCCACCACCATACTCTTCAGCTCATTCTGGAACTTGGCGTAGGCCTGTCCCATGCCAGCCATCATCGGGCGCAAGGTGACCAGGCCTTCAATATGGCCCGCCAACTGTTCATCCATCAGCATGTCATCGGTGAACAAATCACACCAGGCCTCCCATTTTCCGGCATTGGCATATTCATAATATTTCCGAACCGTATCGTGATTATCCATTAAAGTGGCGCGCGGGCCGCCGGCGGAGGGGATGGCACCGATGGTTTGCATCATGCCCAGTGCATCGAAGTTTTCCCATTCCTCGGCTACCTTTCCATTTTCCATACGGAAGATGGAAAGACCGGTCACCTCAATCTTGTTATGGCTGGGCGGCACGCCCATCATATCGGCCATGTGCGTGCCGCGCGAAACCCAGCGCACCGAAACCCGGTCGCCAATCGCAAAGGCATCTTCCACGCTCAGGTGCACATCCGGGAAAGCCACCCGGTAGACACCCACCAACCCGTTAAATTCATCCGGCCCATGGATCGAGACCATCGGCAGATGGCCCAGGTAATCCTTGGTAAAAATCTCGTGCGAGGCTTCCATATCGCCCCGATTCCAGACATCGTTCCAGATGCGTGAAACCACGGCCAGGTTTTCATCCGTCTGGGCTGTCGCGATCGAACCGGACCAGATTGCTTCAGCATCTCTGTTTCTATCTTTTGAATTCATAAGACATCTTTCCTTTTTACTGGTCTCGGGAGGTGAGACCTGTATTTATGCTCCTGATGAAGCCCCTCCACCTACACCAAGCTGCTGCATCAGGCCCAGGATATCTTCATTATTCCAGCTCTCAACAATTTTCCCCGCCGCAAAGCGGGCGATGATCATCTGGCCCCAGGAGACTTTTTTGGAAGTGGCAGGCACGCCCATCAGGCTGCCAGTTTGAGTGCCACTTTTCGTGACCCAGGCCAAAACCATGTCGCCATCGGTTAACAGGGTCTTAATTTCAATATGAAAATCAGGCATGGCCTGGTGAAACATGCTCACAACCGATTTGATGCCCTGGCTGCCAGTTGGCAGGCTGGGATTGGAAGGATAGGATGCATCCGGGTGGTAAATCTGGTCTGCCAGCTCCAGGTTGCCCTTGTTCCAAACTTCATCCACCAGGCGTTGGTAAGCCAGCTTGTTTTGATTGGGTGATGAATACCCGGACGAAACATAGGGGGGTACTGGCTCAGGCGGCTGCCAGGAGGAGGCGGGTTCAGCTTCAACCGGGATCACTCCCATTTGCTGCATAACACTCAACCCATCCCACTCCTGCCAGCGGGCATCCATCAACCCATTACGATCGAAGCGGAAAATTGCCGTGCCTGTCCAGGATATAAATTTACCGGTGGGTGGGGCAAACCCCATGAAATTACCCTTATGCGTGCCACTTAACCTGCCGCGCACGCCAACCAGGTTGCCCTCAGCCACCACCTGGTCAACTCGGAAATGTAAATCTGGCATGCTCGTCAGAAACTGAACGTAAAGTCCGCGAAAAGCTGCCGCGCCAACCAGATCCTGAAAACCCGCGCCACCGTAACTGATAAACTCCGGCGCGAGCATCTCATCAAAAACCGCAAAATTAGCCTTGTTCGATTCGTCATACAAACGAACCATGGCATCTTTCATTTCATTTACGGTTAAAGGCCGGCCAGCAGCCGCAGGGTTACCAACACTTTTTTCCGCGCCTTGCCAGATCAACTCAGCAAGGCTGTTACTTCTTTCTGGCGCTTTGCTCATCTTCCATCTCCGAATAAAGGCTTCTTTTCCAAAACAATAGGGTTACTGCTTGGTGCCGTTTAACTGCTGGATCATACTCAGCATGTCAACTTCGTACCAGCTCTCAACGATCTTGCCGTTCTCAATGCGCAGAACGCCAATTTCAGTCCAGGTGGCTTTACGGCCCGAGGCCTTCATGCCCATCAGATCGCCACCACTGTGGGTGCCGCTCTGGGTAAAGCGGGCAGAGACCTGCACATCATCAGCCACCATCATGTCAATGTTCATGTGGTAATCAGGCATGGCTTCACGGAACATCTTGACCATCATCTTGACGCCATCAGAACCCGGCGGAAGAGTTGGCGCGCTTGGACTGGTATGGGTGGGGGCAAACAATTCATCCGCAGACGGCAGGTTGCCCTGGTTCCAAACTTCTTCGATCATGCGGCGCATGATCTGTTTATTTTGATCACTAGACATGTGTAATCTCCTTAATGGCTGGGCGGAGTAACAACCGGCGAACGAGACCAGAACTGGTCGTATTCTGTGGCGCCATCACCAAAGATGGCGCCCTTGCCAGCCACCACCTTGCCATCCTTCCAGCGTAAAACATGCGCGACTTCAATGTCCATGGTCTTCTCGGTCTCGCCCTTGCGGTAACCACGGTTACGGGTCAGATCCACAGAATACTCACCCGTCACCAGCACACGCCCGGCAACCATGTCCATCTTGAAGCTGTGATCTGACATTTCGGCTACTTTGCCCATAAAGGCCAGGAACTCGTCGCGGCTGTAATACCAACCTGAAAGCTCGTTGTGCCCTGGAACCTGCCAGACCAAATCTGTCGACCAGTATTGATTGATGCGACCCATATCGCCTGATGACAGGGCTGCGTACGCCTCACCGACATGCTCAGGTGTAATAGAGGTTTCAATATCAAATTCCTTGGGTGCCTGGTCCGGCCCCGGGATCGCGCCCATCTGCTGCATCATACCCAGCATGTTGAGCTCGCCCCAGCCTTCGCAGATCTTACCAGCCACCACCCGGTCAATCCCGATCGAAGTCACTTCGACCGGTTTTCCGCTGGCAGGCACGCCATAAAACTCGCCGGTTTGGGTGCCACGGAAGGTCATGCGGATGGTTGAAAATTCACCTTCGGTGATGATGTCGTCCATACTCATGTGACCATCCGGGAAGGCTTCGTGCCAAATCTTAACCATCCCAGCCACACCATCCGGACCCTGTTTGATATCCTGACCGCCCGCGCCATGCGCGATAAATTCGGGCGCAACCAGTTCACGGGTGATGGCGTAGTTTTTCTTATTCCACAGCTCGGAGAACCAGCGTGTAAAGAGCACGCGGTGTTCTTCAGCATGCGCCACACCCACCTTGTTTAGCTCGGCCTGCAGGGCCGCGCGTGAAGGCAGCACCTCGGTCGCATCACTCTTCCGGGCGGGTGCCGGCATCACGAAGGTGGCATTTGCATCACCACTCCCCGCGATTTTGTGGAATTCAAGCGTGACGGCTTCGCCCAGGCTGATGACATCGCCATTCTTCAAGGGGTACAGCCCGGTCACGTTGGTACCGTTAACAAAGGTTCCATTGGTGGAACCCAGATCCTGCAGGGTGTAGCCAGAACTTGTTCTGACCAACCGGGCATGTGAGCGGGATAAGGAGCGCTCATCAATCGGCAGCGAATTGGTTGGTTCGCGTCCCATTGTGATTTCATCATCCGTCAGTTCCACCACACGGCCCGGATTTGGACCTTTCGTTATTACGAGTTGATATGTATCAGCCACTTTTTTCTCTCCTGCCCGCCAACCGGCTGCGCGAAGTTATTTCTGCGCTTGCCTGCAGGCGATGCCTTCGAAAACTATCCACCTTCCCAAAGACGCTGCGCGCGATCCCAGCTGTGGCTATGATCGCTGGTATCTACTCCGCTTTTGTTTTGGGATTCGATAAAATTACGCATGATCTCGTTGGACTTCTTATGCATATCGGCATATTCGGGTCCATACAGGAAGGGCAGGTCAGGCAGCGGTGCGCCCGCGATTGACCACTCCATCGGAGGAGTTTCCTGGATGATGCAGTATGTATAAGGTCGGGCGACATCGCCCACCACACTGATGAAGGTATCCGTCATCTTTTTGAGCAAGTCGCGCTTCTGCTCTGGGCTGGTGAGTACCACCCCTTCAATAACCTGGATCGTAATAATTGGCATATTTTCTCCTTCGACAAATAAATGGTCAGGGTACCTGACTTAAAATATTTACTAACTAACGCTTGTCTTTGTTGGTCTGCTCTCGCCGAACTACTTAATTACCAAGCTGCTTCATTAATTCTGCGCTGTCAAACGCGCTTACGGCTTCCCGAATCTTGCCGTTCACCAGGTGAGCAATCAAGATGCCCGTGATGGCAATTGAACGACCGCTGGGTTGCACCCCGGCAAAAACACCTCGATGCGTACCGCGATAGGTATAACGCACCACCACGGTATCATTTTCGCCCACAAATTCATCCTGCGAAAAATGAATATCAGGAAAGGCAGTTCGAAACAGGGTTACCCTTTGTTTCAATTGTTCACGTCCCTGGGTCAAACCGCGAGCCTGGGAACTGCCATCAGACTGCACCGGCGCATCCAAAACATAATCACTGGTGTATATTTCATCGATGACATCCAATCGGCCCTGGTTTAATACTTCACTAAAGTGACGTCCCAGCACAGCCTTATTCGCTTCGACAGACATCCATACCTCTAAAGAATTGGTAACTAAAATTAATGAGTTGCCGGGGTAACAGCCGGTGAGCTGGACCAGAACTGGTCATACTCGGTGGCGCCGTCACCAAAAATGGCGCCCTTGCCAGCGATGACCTTGCCATCCTGCCAGCGCAAGACATGCACCACTTCAATATCCATGCTCTTGTCGGCCTGGTTGGCGCGGTTGCCGCGATTACGTGTAATATCCGCTGAATATTCACCGGTTACGATCACTTGCCCGGCGATATTATCCATGTGGAAACTGTTGCCCGAAAGCTGTCCGACGCTGCCCATGAAGGCCAGAAATTCATCCCGGCCAAAATACCAGCCCGATAGGCGGTTATGACCCGGCACCTGCCAGACCATTTCATCAGCCCAATACTGCTTGATGCGCTCCATATCGCCAGAGGCCAAGGCGCCGTAGGCTTCCTTGACATGCTCCGGGGTTATACCTGCTTTAACGGTAGCCATGCTCACTCCACCTTTGCTCGCTGGCTTATTCGGCCAGGCGGGCGGGAACATCTTTCAGTTTGAAGACTGACCAGAAATAGCGGTCTACATTGTGCTGATCACCGGTATGTACGTGCACATCAAAAATCTTGCCGTCTTTGATGCCGTAGGAAGTGCAGGTCGGGAAGAGGAATTCTTCATTGCCGATCTTGCCGTGGCCCATGTGCTTCTCAATCACGGTTCCATCATCCAACACGCCGAAGTGAACATTATCGACCTGGATGCCAGCCTTGAAGAGCGCGCCGAAGAATGCAATCACCTCGTCCACGCCTTCAATGCGGGCGGAAAGCGGGTGATGCCCGGGCATCGTCCAGCTCATGTTGGGGTGGAAAATTTCACGTTTGATGCTTTCCATGTCCCCTTTTCCAAAGTAATCGTACATTTTAAAAACCAACTGGGTATTATCCATGCCTATCTCCTATTTAATAGAATATTGATTTTTACCGGCTAAGTGCCTAGCAACAGACTGTTTTACAGCCTGGTAAAACCTGGGGAATACTTGAAGGGTTCAACCGTGGCATTGTAAGAAACGATTTCCAATCCAAATGCATTCTGGCTGCTGGCCCGCACCACCCAGCGCTGGGTGGCATCCATCGAAACCCGCTTGCTCTTGGGCTGCGGGGCGATCCACCATGAAGCCTGCCAACCCACCAGGATATCCAGTGTAAATTCGCTGCCCTTGGGGCTGATCTTGACTTCATTGACGAAGTGGTTTTCATCAAAAAAGATATTGGTGACCCGGTCATACCAGACCTTGAATGAAGCATGGTCTTTGATATCGCCATCCGGGAAGGTCATGACCAGCTCTTTGCTGGCCAGCATGGGGTAGACCTGTTCAATCGGGATATGGAAATCAAGGGCCTGGTACCAGGCTGCGACAAAATTTTGAATTTGCTGTTCAGTGATCGTGCTCATGCTATTTTTCCTTTTCTAGTGGGGGTCTTGCAGCGCAGGAATTCTCCTGGCCCCAGACCTGATTATGAATTGGGGGTAAAACCGAGCATACCCGTAAAGTGATAGGCGGCCTTGCCATCCTTGAAAACAAAAATGTCGTAGACGCGCGCCACGCCGGCCGCCACCCGCACACTGGCTTCAAACATGATGCCATGTTCGGTTTCCATGAACTTGTCGGTGGTGATCAACTTCAAGCCACCCAGCTGCGCCAGGTAACCAGTGAAGTGTTTGAGCAGCGCCTGGCTGCCCTGCACGTGCAGGTTATAACCAACCAGCTCTGCCTCCGGCAGGTATTGAGATGCCACCAACCCGGCCACATCGCCAGCCTGTAAAAAGCCCACCTGGCGCTCATAAAAAGCCTTGCCAAAAGTTTTCTGCTCGTCTGCTAACATTAATTAATTCCTTATTGCCCGCAAGTGTTACCCACCCGCTCTGGGTGGGTGTCTGATTCGAGCACCAGGTCCAGCAGGAAAGGCCCTGGCGCAGCCATCATTTGCTGCACCGCCGCGCCAATCTCCCAGGGTTTCTCAACACGAACCCCCGGAACGCCCATGCCCTGCGCCAGGTTAACAAAATGAAGCTGAGGATAAGAAAGATCAAAACTCATCGGGAAGTCATGCTGTGGAATATTCTGTTCCTTCCAATATTCCGTGATGTTCAGCTGCAGCAGCCGGTAGGATGAATTGTTGCAAATCACGAACTTGGCATTGACGTTATGGCGGGCCGCCGTCCACAAAGCCTGGATGGTGTACATACTGCCGCCATCCCCGCTGAAACCGATCACGGTCTTATCCGGATTGGCCAGCTTGGCCCCAATCGCGCCAGGGATCCCGACACCCAGCGAACCACCGCGCGTCAAGAAATACTGCCCGGTGCGGGTCGGTGGGAAGTAACGCACCAAGGCTGGCGAACTGGTCAGCGCTTCATCAAAGATGACGGTATCCTTGGCCAAATGCGGGGCCAATTCCTCCATAAAACGAGTCATCTTTAAGGGGGTGGCATCGCGCAGCGCCCGGTCAGCTTCAAAAGCAGCGGCCTGGCGGGCCGACTTGGCCTGCCCAAGTTCCTTAGCGCGCGCACGGGCCGAGCTTTTTTGCTCCCTGGTCATGATCTCTTCCAGGGCCTGGGCCAGCAGCGCCAACGTCAGCTTCGGATCTGCCACGACGCCGATATCCACGCGGTGATTTTTTGCAATTTCATAGGAATTTAAATCGATGTGATAAACCGGGGCATCCTTTGCGAAAACGCCGCCCAACTCCGGGAATACTTCAGGCAGGATGTAGGTGCCAACCACCAGGTTGGCGTCGCCCTTTTGCATCAAGGGCAGGCTGTTTTTACCAAACATGTGCCCGGTCATGCCCTGGTACTGGGGATGCGCGTACGACATATTCAGTTCACCCGCGTCGGCTTCCCAGACCTCTGCGCCGGTCAATTCCGCCACCCGCGTCAGTTCGGCCGAGGCACCCGAATAGGCCACGCCATCCCCCACAAAAATGATCGGGGCTTTGGCCCTGGCCAAGCCCTCAGCCATCTGCCGAATGACAGATGCTTCAGGCACCACCCGCGTCGAAGGGATCAGGGTCGGGAAAACATCTTCGACGGAGACCGCATCCAGGATATCAGCCGGCAAACAAACATAGACCGGCCCCATGGGCGGAGTGGCAGCAATCTTAATCGCCCGGCGCAAAGTCCGCAAAAGCGAAGCCGGGTGCAGCACCATGGTCGCATACTTGGTGACCGGTGCCATCATCCCAACCAGGTCGTTCGCCATCTGCGCATCCATATTCATGTACTTGATGCCAGAATCACCGCCAATGATCACCAGTGGCGAATGCCCACGCTTGGCCTGGTAGACAGCACCGACCGCATTGCCGATCCCAGGCGAAGAATGTAATTGTACAACCGTCGGTTTTTGGGTGGCGCGCGCATATCCATCCCCCGCCATGACCGCAATTGTTTCCTGCAAGGTCAGGATGTATTTCATTTCAGGGTACTTGGAAAGGTCATCCAGAAAACCCTGCTCCACAGTGCCCGGATTTCCGAACATGTGGTTCATACCGTCCGCTAAAAACTGTTCAATTATGGTTGAACGCCCAGTCCTATCAGTCATGAAAATCCAATCCTCAAACACTAAAACGAAAACGCTTTGAAATAAAAAAAAAAAAGGGCGTATTAATTGTTTTTGAAGAATAAAATTTATTGCAGGATGGTGTTTCCCTTAGTAAACAGATATGCTCAAATATCAGCTTTAGGGATCCTATTCCTGCAATAAATTATTAATGTGCAATCAAACAAAGCGGCGCATTTCCAACCTGCCGCCAAGCCGAAAGTCGGCCAGTCAACTCATTCAAAACTACCAACCGTAGCGCTTGAGACCATTTTCGAGAACCTGGATCATCAGCTCACCCACCAGCTTGGAATCCTGGGTCGAACGCCCGGTCAGGAAGGGATAATCAAGCACTGTGGAAATGGTATGCCCAACGCCGCCATGATATTGGCCCTGGGGCCCAACCGCATCGCGTAAAATCAGTTCCAATGGGTAGAAAGGTGGCCCAAAATTTGCGTCAACACCCAACACCCCGGTGCCGTCCTTGTAATCATATTCGAGGGCATGCCCGGTCACATGCTTGCCCAGAATAATGCTCTTGCGATCCGTCCAATCGCGCGCAAAAGCCAGGCAGGTCACACAATAGCATTCGGCTGCCACCAGCTTGTTCAACGCCACGAAGCCCAAAATCACATCATGCAGCTGCTGATTGTTGACCATATCGATCATCGGACCGCTGCCACCCGGCAGCAGCAGGGCATCATATTCTTGCAGCTGCTTCCAGCACTCATCGCGCTTGGCGTAATATTGCTCAAGTTCATGCCCAAAATTAGGAGAATTGAAAAATGGTCGAACCGGAAACCAGGTGGATAAATTAATCGGGTTATCCAGGCGGGTCGAGGCATCGATCGCACGGGTCTTGGATGCATAATACTCATCCGTCACCACCTTATGCAGCGGCGGATCAAAATAGCCAGCTTCCGCACTGGGTGGCAGCGCATGCGCCCGCCGGCCCTTGGAAGTCATAAAGACGGTTTGATAACCCTTCGCATCCAGCGACTCAAGTGGGCCAACCAGTTCTTCACCCCAGTAACCATATTCAGAAATCCCTACCAAAACCTTCTTTGCCATTTCGCATCTCCTTCAATTTATAGGTAAATAATTATCGTAATATATTATTATATAACCAATCTTACCAAATTAGTATTAACGTTCGATTAATATAATTTATAAATAAGCGCTAGTTGCAAATGTCACATAAAAAGCATGCTTATTGTAATATAAATTCCACTTATTGGCAACAGCAGCCTCCGGTCAACCCGCCTGCTAAACAAAAACATACAATTGTTTAACGTTATTTAATCAGTTTTTACATGCCAAAATCGATTAGATTTAGCATAGCGCTCAATGGATAATTTGCACCCTCTTTGCCGAATGTCATTCTAAAGAATGCGCCCATCCAACTAAAAATGCCACTCGGCCGGGTTCGGACCTCGCACGACAGATCCTTCCTGGCAACCCGCGGGACGAAAAGTTCAACATTTGTTGAGCAATATTTCCTCAAAATACCGATGTGTTTTTTATTTATTGTGATATAATAATTTTGAAATATTATTTATTTTTATTCAATCTTGGCGCAAGCCAAATGAGTAGAAATATCAAAGGAAAGCCGCTGCGCTTCTAAAAATGACCGAAAAGCGGATTTTATTGTTCGGCAGCCAATTGCATAACAAATTGGGGTTTGATTGGCGCTGGCTTCCCATCGTTGCCGGATTGAATGTTTTCTGGCTTTATTATAGTAAGTATAAAAGGAGAGGTAATATGACAAGAAAGTTTATATTAGTATTAACTGTACTTTCGATCCTTGCCATGCTTTTCGCAATGGCCGCCACCCCACCCCCCACTAAATTTGTCAGGCTTACAGCCACTTATTATTCCAAAAACTCATTGATCATGAGACTGGATGCCTTCGGCTTCACCAAGAAAGACAGCCTGGCAGCTTCCATCCTTGTAGATAAGGTTATGTACCCGATCTCATGCCAGTATGATGATACTAAGCATATCACCTGCGTCGCACCAGGTCTCAACCGCGTCTCAGGCAAACCAGCTCGCCTGTGGGTGGCTCTCAACACTTTCTTTTTCAAAGTTCCAGCCCACTAAAATTTATTATTACCTGTAATATGCAAAACAAAACCCCCTGGCCCCAACCAGGGGGTTTTGTTTTGCCATAACCCCGTCCCCGACCCTTCTTCGCGCCGCTGCATGCACCTTTGCGAACAGCCTAAACGGCTGACCTGCACGGATTTCTCGTCAACAAAAATCAACGTTTGTTGAGATAAAAATCTGCATTTCGACGATGCAAAGCATCTCCAAGTTTGCTACTATATCTTTACTTGATTCAGGTTTGTTCTTTTCAAATATTTTGAGGATGAATCTTCTCCTCAGGGGCGAATAGCCAAATCTTTTCAACAGCGCTAATCCGCTGAAAATAAATGGCGATCACACAAACCCCCAGGTAGCCCCTGGGGAAAGTGTTGGACAACAAAAGCTCTTACCAAATTCTAATCTTAAATCGGAATTTGGTACTTGTATTTTGCGTACAAACATGATAAATTATAGATATAAATTATTTATTGGTAACGAAATGGCAGAGGTAAAGTAGACAACTAAATAACGTTCCAAAATGGAAGCGATGACCCAGAGAATTATTTGGTCGCTACGTTCTCAATCAAATATTGAGGCGTTTTCTCTGGAGAGCCACTAGCGAAACCGGCCCCTATTCGGTTTCGTTATTTTTTTTAATAACACAAAGATTGACCGGGCGCCTGCTTTAGTAGTATTTTCCACACTTCAAAAATTTCTTTATCGTTTTAGCTTTTGGACCGTGCAATAAACTTTAGTGGTAACGATTTGTTTTGCAACTATTTTATTGTTAACTAGCTCTGGGACGCGTTTCAACTTTAGAAGTATTGAGATTTTTTTTATAATTTCCTTATTCTTATAAGGGTTCTGCCGGGCTAATCGTTTTAGAAGTAAAGACCGGGTATGAAAAGCTCTTTATCGGTACGGGTTTTTAGACAGGGCACTCCATTTTATTGTTAGCACCAGGTTCGACAATTTCATTATTGGTAGTTTTTTTAGACAGGGCAACTAACTTTAGAAGTATCGAACCAATTTTATATTTTGTAGTTGGCGATGGTCAAAAAGAAAAACTCTTGCTGACCTGCCAGTAATGAAGCCGGATGATTATCTGGCTTCATTATTTTAATCAGCCGGCAGGCTGCGTACCGCTGCTCATCTAATTTACGGGTGCTACTCAGCACGCGATGGGTAAACTACCCATACTGCCCACCCGTCGCAGTGGAGCCTGCCAGCGTGCCCGGGTAGTAATTGGCGCCACTTCCCGAGGTTTGGATGACCCCGTTCATAAGACAGGCATAGCGGGCTGCGGTTCCGGTCGATCCGCTATAAGTGCAGCCGCTGCCTGAAATGCAGGCCAGGCTGCTGGCAACCGCAAACGCAGTCGAAAATGCCGGGCTGCCGGTCAGGCTGACGGTATTGCTTTGGGCCATGATCAAAGACCCTGGTCCGGTTGCGTACATGTGGCAGGCAGAGGCTCCAGAGATATTGTAGCTGATGGCCCAGCAAATGATCTGTCCACCTTGTTCAGCCGTCATGTGCCGGGTGGCACAGGCTCCAAAATCCATCCGGCCTTCCACCGAAATGACCCCGCCATAATAAGCATGCATGCCATGCCCTGAGCCGCTGGTGATTAATTTAAAGCCTTTGACTGATAGTACCGTACCAAAATTGGATGCGATAAAACAATCCGCATTGGATACTGAAATGACCACATTGCCAGGCGTGTTGGTGTCACCCAGAAAGACCAGGCTGCCTCCACCCACCAAGGCTTTGTTGACACTCACACCAGCCGTATAAGTCCCGGCCGCAACATTGACCGTGATGCTGTATCCGCCCGTATCCAGGTTGCAGGCTGCCTCCGCTGCTTTTTGCAGCGTCAAAAACGGGCGGCCGGCTGTCAGCCCATCATTGCTATCGCTGCCCGTGCTGGCCACATAATAAGACCGGTTTGCGGTCAATAAAGGCCGCCCCGCTGAACTTGAGCCAGCCGAACCCGAAACCTTCCAGGCGATCCCATCCGAAATCAGGGTTAGAGCGTTCCCACCGGCCAGGCTTGCGATGCTTGTTCCGCCCGCATCTTTCACAGAAAAGACCTGACTGGAGCGGTTGATAATAATGAATGCGTGATTGGTGCTCGCAACCGCCGGCAGGCTGATCTCCCTGCTTGTGCTGCTGCTGTAACTTTGAATGGCCTTATCCGCATCCGTCAAAGTACGGTTACTGGTCAAAACTTCTGTATTTAAGCTGGTTGCTGCTGCAAGCGGCAGGGCCTGCCCCAGCGCCGTTTCGACTGCTACAATTTCAGCCCGCACCTGATTGGCATCACTGGCCGGGATATAATCCCCATCCACATGCTCGGCTCCGAAACTCTTGATATTGACCGGGTAACTTGCTGTCATTTGAGCTCCTCCTTCCATCCTGTTCGGGTAGATTGCCTGTGCCCCAGCGCACCCGCTGCGCCTGGGTCAGCTGGCTTTTTCATAGGTCAGTTTCAGCAGGACATCCTGACCATCCGGGCTGATCCATTCCAATTCTTGCCCGACAATTAACCAGCGTCCATAAAGACCAAAATTCGCCTGGCTGTCAGATCCGCTGGCTGCCCCAAAATCGACATGGCAGCCCAGATCATACCGCAAGAGATTTTGGTATAGCAGATCGCCGCTCCACTGGTAGACCACGCTGGCCACGCTGGCCTGCTGGCGTAGACTGAGCGCATCCAGGTAGGCCTGGCCAATACCGGCCGCCATATCCACATCCTGGATCCAGCGGTTATTCAAACTCATCACACGCTTGCCATTCAAGGCCAGGCTGGTTGGATCCTCAAGCACTTTTGTGAGTGGTTCGCCGGTTTCCATCACGCCAATCGCCTGCACCTGCAGGTTAAAAAAGTAGGCTGTCTCTTGCAGCGACCAATTCCGCAGCCGTACCGTACAAAACTTCTGGTTGTTGCCGTTCTGGACATAGATGGTTCCGAACTGGTTGCTTCCGATGGCTTGCAAGATCAAAAGAAATTCTCCCTTGCCGTTCCCGGTCGAAAAGCCCAGATTGATTCCGGTTTTATCGGCCTTGGACCAAACCTGGTGTGGGCTTATTTCTCCCAGATCGTCCTGGTTGGTGCGCACAAATGAACCTTGCAGCGGTTTCCCCAAGCTTTCAGGATATTTTATGTCGATATCGATATAGGTATTGGGGGCCACGGCCAGCGGGCCGTTATTGGTCCAAATTGCCTTGTAATCAGCCTCGGTATAGGTGCTATTAAATGGAAAGACACTGTGAGGCCGTATCTTGACTTCCACCCGGTTGCGCAAGGTTTCAAAAGGACTCAGACGCTGCAAACCTGCGGCTTGCTGGGCCCGCGTTGGGGCTGCCAGGCCAAAGGCCAGCCCGTTTGGGTCCAGGCGATCCATTACAAATAATTGCCCGGTGCGTGTGAAAAACAAGCGGGCTGCAAACCCATCCGCCAGGTCAACCAGGCTGTCCCAGGCGCTCGCTCCATCCAGGTAAAAATATTCGGGTTCTTCGGTGTTATAAATCGCGCTCCCATAATCTACCCCGAACTTCCAGCCCGCCCGGGTCAGCACAATTTCAACACACTCCCGCAAGGCTAGGCCGCCCGGGCGGCCCTTCCAGTAATTGATTGGAAAAGGAGTCGAGCCATTCCAAATAAAATAATCATCCCAGGCGTTCAGGCTGATCGGTTGGCAGGCTGCATAAAGATTGGCAGCCGCGCCGATTTCCATATAGCGTGCTAAGCCAGCTCCGCTCAGGGTTGAAATCCCACTTTTTTGGTCATAGCTTGCGCTCCGCAAAGTGCCCACGAAAACCGGCTGGGCCAGGGCCTGGCTGGTGGTCGAGACCACCAGCACCCGCAAGGGCAAACCCGGGGCTCCGAGCAGGTGGTAGATGGGGCTGTTTGCATTGAAACTATCATACCTGGCGCCAGGATCCACAATTTCAATCGTAAAGCGCTCATCCGCCGGCTGCATCTGACCCATGCCATCTGCACTCAGCCTGCGCCCGCGTCCGCGCACCACCCGCAGGCTTCTAATCGCCTGCGGTTCTATCTCACTCCCGAATAATCCATCCTGGTCCCAATCCACCTGCACCATCCAGATCACTTTTCCAGGGATGGCCGCATAAGGCTGCTCGGTCGAGGCGCCATAGACACTCAATCCATATTTCCCGCTTCCATACTTCGCCATAATCCCCTCCTAGTGACGCAGCCTGGCTGCGCCCCAAGCTTAAATCACCAGCAGCGGTCCGCTGATGTCGAGGGTCAACTTCCCCAGCAGCCGGCCATTGACCGGGGCCGAGAAATCCAATCCGACAAAGGCCTGGAAGGCAAAGCCCGTACCATCCGCATAGCTCAATTGAAAATATTCAAGCGTTTGCGCCAGGGCAGCCGCTGCCAGCCCGCTGGTCGTGTTCAAAGTCGCCTCAGCTTTCAGAAAGTGCACCAGAAAAACCAGCTGTCCGCCGCTCTTCAAAACGCTGATCTTTTCGCTCCAGCCCCCCGAAAGATGGGTGGTCACGTCCTTGTGCTCCCCATCCAGGTGCAAACCGGCAATATTCAAGACCTGGGCCACGGTCGTATAAGTCAAATGCGCTGACCGGTCAGCCATCTTCAAAAATGAGCTGTGCGTCCAGCCCGGGTTATCCGCCCGCGCGGCTGCCAGCGCAGCCTTCATATCCGCCACCTCGTCAGAAGTCAACATAATTCACCCTTTTTCGGCCTTGATTTTGCCGCCTGAACAAACAAAGATAGCTGGGTTTCCCGGCTCAGGCAGGTTTCACGGGGCTTCTTCCCGTGAAACCTGCCTATCCTCAGATCCTCATAATATCTGGTTGTCCTCTGGCTGATACCGGTAAGGGTCGTTTACCGGTACCAGCCTGGTCACACCGATCACATACGCCCCGCTGCCATCAACCACCGCCGCCAACCCCAGCGCCCGGTTCAAATTCTGAACCGCCTGCTGATAAACCGTCTCCCGCTCAAAGCTGGAGCCATCAGACGAAAACCTATACGAAGTCGTCAGATCATTACAGGCCTTGCGCCAGGCTTCGACCCGCGCCAGGGCTCGTAATTTCAAAATCTCAGTACATTCGGCCATGCTCGCGGCGCCAAACCTCAAAATGGTCTCATTGACGGCCTCCGCATAGCTGCCGGCATCGCCCGCACCCACCGCATACCCCAGCAAAGTCGCCACCTTGCCCAACTCCGCAGCCATAAAATCCGCCAGCGTTTTCTCAGTGTACACATCTGGAACAGTCATCGACCCACCTCCCCATCCATCTCCAGCGCCTCGCGCGCAATCTCGCACAGCTGCATGGCCGTCTCTAGCAAAGGGCGCCCCAGCCCCGCTATCCTTTCCAGGGCTGCCCGCTGACGGGCAGCCTGCTCCTGCACCTGCCTGATCGGATGCTTTTCACACAGCATAATATGAGCCTTGATTTTGCTGGCACTCTGATCATCCTTCAGAACCAGCTCGCCACAGTAGGCGCAATAAGTTGAGCTGTTGTTTCGCGCCAGTTCGGTCTCCAATTGCTTAATGCGCCTGCAAGCCTCTTCAAAATCCTGCCTGATCAGCAAGTGAGCTCTCATCCTGATGCCTCCTATTGAATAACCCGGGCCCACTGCGCAGCATTTTCAATCAGACCAGCCGCATTATAATGAAGGCCATCCGAGGTCATCGTAACCCCATTATCAGATCCTTTGGCCCAGACAGTTTCATCCGGCCCGGCATAAGTGAACGGCCGCTGGGCGATCAGCGTATTGATCCAGGTATTCACGCTTGCGCAGGCGGCCTCTGTCGATCGTTTCCAGACCCGCGCCATATAAATTTTGGCGTCCGGATATTTTGCATGCATTGCATCCAAAATGTAAAGTGTATTGGTTTTAAAGGTCGCCTCCGAAGTGCCCCCGCTGGCATCGTTGACACCCATGTTATACAAAACAGCATCCACCTGGCCGTGTCGTTCCGCCAATTCGCCATCAATTGCGGCCTGCCAGGTAATGGAAGTTGAACCTGAAGCACCCAAAGGCGTTTCCTTCCAATCCAGCCCCTGGGCCGTCTTCAAATTAGTATTCAAATAAGCCTGCCAACCCCGGTTTGTTTGCCTGCTGTCGCCAAAATCCAAATAAAATTTTGGTTTGCTTTTATAAACCGGCTCACTGTAATAATAAACTTCTTCACTTGTAATTTCCCGCCCCACAATCGCCACATGCGCCAGGCTGCAGGGTGTATTCATATTCTGTCCAGGCTGGTCAGTCGCCAACCAACAATAAGTAGAACCCAGGCTGCCTGTGTATGTCCCGACCGAAGTTTGAGAAGATAGTCTATTTCCATTTGCATAAAACCTGATCCGGTCATTGGTTTTTGAAATCGTGAATACCACCGGCATATAAGTGCTATCGTTGAAAGTCACAATATTGATGGATTTGGAGGCGCCACCGGCGGAGTAGTACGCATTCAAGCGGTTGGCAGAACCCCCCAGATTTATTTTTATATAATTGCTGCCATTCGCCAGAAATGCAAAAACACAATAATTAGTCCCAGACCAACTGGCAGCCGGTATTTTCATCCATAAACAAATCGAACACTCCTGCCCGTTAAACACATCTCTCAGCCCGCTCGAATAGGTATTGAGATTGCCTGTCATTCCGTCAAAACTGACCGAGGTCTTACGGTCGCCAATGCCTGGCTGACCCTGCGTCACGCCCGTGTTTTTATACAAAGCGTTTCGTCCATTCCCGCTCAAATCAAAAGCCGTTAATCCACTTGTTTCCTGCAGAGGCCAATAGGCCAGCAGCGCAGCGCCAAACATTTTTTGTACTTTGGCGCCATAATTCGATCTCTTTTTTTTGTTTCTAATCAGGACAGTCTTTTTCATCTCGGCCCCTCACTGTACCTGCGAGCGCTTCTCAACCGCTCTCTTTTTCACAACAAGGCTTTTATCCGTGCGCGCCAACATCCGCAGCTCTTCAACCAGCGCGGCAATCCCTTCAATCCGGTATAGATCAGTCAGGTTCGGGTCTGAATAATTCCGCCGCAAACCATCCACGGACAGGCTTGTCATCCCAAAATCAGAGACCAAAACATCCAGCGCTGATTCAATCCGCGCCAGGGCAAGCCCTTTTCTCTCGGCGATCACCTTTGGATCCATCAAAATCCTCCTTTGAATATTTCGGGTTGGGGCGCAGCAGTGCTGCGCCCCAACGCCGCGTATTATCTAAAAAGCTGTTAACCCATCGGCACGCTATAATTGGTCGGCACGCCATAAGCCGCATTGCCCACCCGCCTGATCACGGCACCCGTGCGGTTCCAGGCTCCAAAACCAGCATGGCGTTCCCATTGGCTCTCATAGAACGGATGCTCATTCCGCTCGGCCACCCGGTTAAAGCCTTGCAGGCTGGCTTCGGGATGCTGACGCATCCCCAAAGGTGCTTCGCCCTGGGTGCTGACCATCACATAATAATTGGATGGCACGGCTTTCCACTCGCAAACCCAGACCTTATCCACATAGCCGATCAAGACACCTGGCAAACTGACCCCCAAACTGCCCACCAACTGGTTTTTGGTGGAAGCGAGTTGAATATTTGGGTCAGAGACGGCTACATAATTCGTCAAGCCTTCAATGCTGCTCTTCAAATCGCTGGCCACCAGTGCCACTGCTTCGCCCCCGTTTTCAGGATGCTCGGTCAGTTCAAGGTAATCGGAATTAAACGGGTTCGTGGCATCTGCAATGGCGGCCGCCTGGGCCTTGAAGTGATCATCGGTCGCGCCAGCATCGGCGCCGGTCATCAGCATATACACATCCGAATCGCCATTGGCCGGGCCCTTGATGGTCAAAGTACCATGTTCATCATCCGCAAAGGACCAGGTTGAATTGTTGAAAAGAGCCGCCAAAGCATGGTCGCGCATCCAGCGGATATCCGCCGAGATCAGCGCGGCCGTGGCATCGTTGGCTTCCTGCACGGTCATTTTTTCGCGCATGATCCGGGTGCTGCCCCAGGCGGCCCCGCCAGATTGAATGGGGAAGCTGACATCATATTTTCCGACGGTCTTGATCGGCCGGGCTCGGCCAAATTCGTCCAGGGCTTGCAGACGGGCCGCCGTTGGGGTGCGGTAGGTAACCTTGAACTCAGTCACCGGCTTGGCCAGCAGCGCCATAATCGCGCTCATCTGGCGGTTATGCTCCGCCACGGATTGATTGATCGCCGTGCTGACCAACCCCACGCCAATTTCAGTGACGCGCCTGGCGGCCAGTTCCTTCAAACTTTCAAAACCATACAGTAAAGCCATTTCGACACCTCCTAAAAATCGACCAGCAGCAGCTTGGCAAAAGCACCGCCCAGCACTTCACCGGTACCCGGCACCACCCGCCCGGCAGTCACGCTGACGGTTCCGGCAGCGTCACCCAGCCGCCCATCCGTGTCGCTGACGTAGATCGCAGCGTCGTACGCCTGGCTAAAGGCAAAGCCATCCAGCACGCCGCGCCGGACGGCCGTGACCGGCAGCCCGGCAATCACCGCATGGGTGCCCACGGCAATGCCGTAAGTTCGCGCTTCACCCGCTGCTGTACCATTTGAATTGGTAAACTTGCCGGTGCTGGTCTCTATGCGCACAGGCGCGCCGGGTGTAATTTCTTCTGCAGCCGTCAGGGTCATCTGAGAGATAGATTCAACCACCTCCACCCGCGCAGCAGTCGTTAATGAAATCAAAGCCATTTTTCCACCATCCTTTGGTTGAGAGGCAGCCTTGTCGCGCCTCTCCTAAAAATTTGAATACAGCGCAGCCTGCCCACGGCGGGCCGCGTCCTGCTCTGCCTCGCTCAAGGCTCGTTCTTTTGGGCTCGGGCTGGCCGGGATTTCAGCCAGCCTGCTCCGGCCAAACTCTTCCCGGTTGGCTGACAGATATTCAATCTGTTCGATCGGGTCCAGTTTTTCCAGCAAGACCAAAACATGCCTGGGCAAGTCCTTTTTTTCAGCAGCCAATGATCCTTCCAGGGCGCTCTTATAGCGGGTCACCTGCTCGCTGAGGGGTTCCAGTTCACCCAACCTGGCCGCTAGCTGGCTGACGCGGGCCTCGTTTTTCTCGGCCAGACTCTGCCATTCCTGGTTCTTCTTCAGGGACTGCGCTTCTGCCTCTTCCCTGGCTTTCTGGGTTGCTTTCTCGCGGGCTGTCTTTTCCCGCTCCAGTCGTTCCTTCACAATCCGGTCCACATCCGCCTGGGAAAAGGATCTCGGTTCTCCAGGCACATCCTGGGCGCTGGCCGTCAAGCCTGGGCCCGCCTCCAGCCCCAATACCGATCCACTACCTGCACCATCTTCCATACTTTTTCCTCCTTCAGGGTTCCATTCCCGCCAGCCTGTTCGCTTGCAGAGAAATGAGGCTCCAGGGTGGCATGGGCCGTTTTCACTCCGCATGTTCTGTGCGGGGGCAGGGCGGGTCTCGCGTATCCGCAAGCATAGCTGGCCCGCAAGCCAGACCCACCCCTACTCATTCCACCCTGGTTAAGAACTACTCCCGCTCACCTGCAGGTCTGCTTCCAACTGTCGTATTTCAGACCCGGACCAGCCCCGCCGCCGGGCGGCCGTCAGCAGCGGCACACCCGCCGCCCGTTCCAGGCTGAGCGTTTCCGCCTGCTCCTGCGCCGAGAAGGGAATCACCTCGCGTTCCGCGAAGGTGTGCGCAAAATCCCCGTACTCGTAAGCACCGATTTCGCTGAAGACCCCGGCCACCGACCCGATCGTCAGGGCCATCTGGTCGGCCTTGACCAGCGCGGTTTCCAAATTGCCACGTGCCTCAATCGTACGGTCGACTGCCTGGCTCAACAGCAAACGGACAGCCCGCCCGCTGATCCCGCTGCCCAATTCCTTCTGACGGTAATAAGACAACTCGGGCAGGTCTTCTTCCAATTCCCGCATCTGGGCATTGATCACATCCAGGTGGGCCTGGTAATTCAGGTTGGCCACCAAATATTCCATCCTGGAAGAACCCGGGAAACTCTTGACATCGTCGTCATGTTCCTGCGCGTTTGCACTGCGCTCGTTGGAAAGTTTTGGCGAAGCCATCGGTCGCCCACTGACATCCGTGCCATTGGCCATGATCGCCACCGTCGGGCGGTTGTAACGGAAGATGATCTGATGCAAGCGGGTTGCCATGCGATTGGCTTCATCGATCTTATCCAGCGCCAGGCTAAAGACACCCACACCCCGTTTTTCACCCATATCCAGAAAGGAGGCATGCACAAACGGCACAAAATCAATCCCGTACTCGCCCAACCTTTTAGAAATCAGAGGGCTGCCCAATTGCTTGACAGGCGTGCCAGGGTTCAATCCATGCAGAAATAACTGATAACCCTGGTTTGACCAAACTTCGGTGTGATAACTCGCACGCCCAGAAGGGCCGCTGGTTGGAATATCGATCCGAATAAAGGTGATGTTGCCGCGCTCGTCCGTCTCGAAATCCGTCACCAGTTCTGGCTTGATGTTTTGAAGGAAGACCCGGGTAATCTTGCCAGCCGAGTCGCGCGAAGTCGCCACCTTGCAGAACCAATCCCCAAATAAAGTAAACCACCTGGCAGCCAATTGTTTTTTTACGCCCCAATTTGACCAATTCCAAACCCGCTGAAGCGGCGCCAGAATGCGTGGATTATCCGTCACGATGGGCAGAGCCTTTTCCAACGGACCCGGCCAGATATGGGTAACATGAAACTCAACCGTTCTTTTGGCCGGGTTGCGTAAGGCTTTCATGCCGGCCGTCCAAATCCCATTCTCATAAAGAGCCTGCAGGCTGGCATCATACAAACCATTGTTGAGATAGTAAGCTTCCAACATCCGGTAAAAATCCAACGGCAGCCCATCCGACTTCTGCAGCCCGTTCAAAAGCATGGCCCTGGCCCACAACATTTGAGGCGTCGTCCCAATCATCTCTCACCCATCCTTACCCGCCAGGCCTCGGCGGCTAGCCCCGTACCGGTTTGGTCAGCAGGTGCACAGCCTGGTTTGCCCCGGCCGCAATCAGGATATATTCCAGCAGCGTTGGCAGGCTTTGCCGTGCACAGGCCAGCCCGGTCTCAAACCAGCCCAGACACGAACCCGCAAAGACACCCGCCACCACCAGGCCCAACAACCCCAGCATGACCTGCTGTTTTTTCAGGCGGCTCAGACCATCAAACCAGGCTGCCAACCCCGGAAACCAATCAAACAGGATTGCCAGCAAACCCGCCAGCAGAATGCTGAGCGCCTCAGGCGTCAGCGCCAGGTTGAACAGCCCCGGCTGCCCGACCCCCAACGGCCCCCAACTCAGCGCCATGGCTGAAAACCCCACCAACCCAGCCCACAGTCCCAGCCCACCGGCTAACTTCCAACTCTGGCTTTTCATTTTGCCTCCTTGCCCGGCCGTCAGCCGGGCTCTCAAGAATAAAAAGGTGAAGAGCGCAGCCGACCCACCTTCTCGATTTCCACCCCACCCCCGGCCGCGCTCTTCTTATTTCTACTGTACAACCATTCCACCGGAAATAGGTGTAGTCATTTTAACTGACACCACTTATGACAAAAAAGCCGCCGCGGGAACCGCGACGGCTGTATATGGGGGTGATCGGTGTGAATTGTTGGTTTTTTTCCGGCTCCAGACTTTCTCAGCCGGTCTTCACGAACAGAATTTACTCAATCCGGTCTTCAATTTCCCAGGCGTGATCAAGCGTATGCCAGGCCATCTTTCGCAAAAAATGACGGGGTGTCCAGGTCACGCCCCCATGGCTACCCTGCTCGGGCAGCCCGACCAGCGCCGCGCGCGCAAAGGGATTCAACATGGCCTGCCGGGTGCGGCCCAACTCTTCGGCCGGGTTTTGCGGATTATGCAGCGCAAATTTCCAGGCCAGGCGGGCCAGGTCGCTCGCATCCGAACCGATCATGTGCTGCAGAATGCCTTCCAGATCCCGGCCGCCACCACGCGGACCTTTTTTCAACTGCCTGCCCGAGGCTGCGATCATGGCCGCATCAAAAGCCTGCCAGCAAGCCATCATGAGGGCCTGTTGTCGTAAAAATTCTTCCTGGCTGACCAGGCGGTTGTCGTTGGATGGCGAAATGTTCGGCGCCCCAAAATCGGTGGTCGCGTTGCCTTCCAGGCGTTCGAGCACCACAAATTCCGCCGGGTCGAGCGGCACCACAAATTCGATCTGGGCCGCCTCCATCACGGCCGCATAACGCGGCCCAACCTCAAACAAAGCCAGCAGCGCTGAAGACTCATCGCTGCCCATCCTGCACCAACCGGGCCAATCGATCGCCCCTGCAAAGGTTCTTTTCCGGCCGACCTCGATATATACACGAATTACACCGTCCGTTAGCTGCCTCATGCGCCACTCCGTCGTGAACTTATGAATAAAAATTTACTGCCTTACCCCATAGTATAGCATCTCTGCTAAAAATATTAAGAAACCACCAACCGGATCCTGACCTCGCAATTCAGGATGCTCCCCAGCAGCCTTTCAACCGCCTCCGGCAGGCGCTGCCCCAGCCAGGCTGCGGATTCTGGGCTCGGGACTCCCACACTCAGCAGCCCGCTCTCGCGATCCCAGCCCACCGGCCAGGTGTCATGGATATATTTATTATAAACGCCGAATGGAACCGACGCTTTCAACTGGTCCTGAATAGTTAGCCAGGCCTGTTGCAGCTTGGGATCCGGCAGCAGACCCTTGCGAATGGGCTCAGACTCAGACTCGGACTCTTCCAGCTGGTCCAGCTCCAAATGGCAAGCCAGGCGGTGTGCATCCAGGTCGCTCATGCGGCCAAACTCCAGCTCGCAATCCCGGCAGCCATAGTGCGCCAGCCCGCAAGCCTCCAGGTATTTATCCGGCAGGTATTTTTCCGGCGCCTCCAGAAATTTTTCGTCCGGCTCCTTTTTCTGAAGTTGGCCAAGCAAGCCCTTATAGACCACACCCCAGGGATGGATCAGGCGGCCCTGCCTGAAAGCCAGGCCGGCCTGGGCCAGCCAGCCCAGCACCTCGAGCGTACGCTTGCCGGCAAAACTGGCATGCCAGGTGACCGGGCTTCCAAACAGCAGGTGCGCGTTTTTCAACAGGCGCCGGTTTTCGCGTTCAAGCGCCTGGTCGTTAAGACTAGAGTCTAGAGATTCTAAAGAATTTAAAGTTAAAGATTCATTACTAATACTAAGACTCTCGCCAGAAGCGGATTTTTCCGGCTGCTGGGCTGCCGGGTCGCAGCAGGAGCTGGTTTTGTCTATTTCTGGGCCGCCAGCGGCTGGTTTTTCCAGCCCCCCGGCCGCCGGGCAGCTGCCGGTATTGCCGGCCTCTGCGCAACCAGTGACTGAATTTTCCGGCAGCTGGGTCTGAGGGCTGATATATCGGCTGCCGGTATTTCGGGTAGCTGCGATGCCAGCGGCTGGTTTTCCCCGCTTGCCGGCAGACTGTGCCCGCATACGGCGGGTCTTGTCCGGCAGTGATTCGGGCTGGGCCGTCCAGAACAGGCGCCCCTGGATCAAATCCAATCGACCGACCAGGCACCAGGTTTGCCGGCCGTGGGCACCTGCCAGCGAATTCAACAAGCCCCAATTGCGCTCCAGCCTCTGGCATTCCCGGCGCAGATTGTCCAAATCGTGCACCAGGCAGCGCTCAGCCAGCCCATCCAGCCCCAACCCGTCTGGCTCGCAAGCCAACTCCACTACAATTTTCAACTGCTTGCCACGCAAAAAAGATAGGCTGACCGGTTGGTTGACTGCCCCTCGAACCAACGCCTCAGCTTCCGCCTGTTTATCTACCTGGTCTTTTCGCACAACTACCTCCCTTGTCTGTCTCGGCACACCAAAATCACAGCCCATTAATTAGAACAATTGTACTATAATTCAAACCTATTTACAAGCCTGCAGGACGAAAAGAATGCGGTGCAAAATCTCGGAAAATGCCAGGATTTGTATCTGGATATGCACAAACGTACACAGCCCGCCGGCAACAAAAAAAGATGCAGAGCTTCTCTGCATCTTTTTTCCACGCACCGCTAATCATCGCCGGCAGTCACCCCGCTGAAAACCCGCACACAGTTGCGGCCCGACCCCTTGGCCAAATACATGGCCTGATCCGCCGCCCGCAGCAGATCCTCCACGCCCAGCCCGTGATTCGGGAAAACCGCCACCCCGATCGAAAGCGTGGCGCTGACCTTGCTTGGCCCGCTCCGCACCTGGCTGAACTGCTCGCGGATCAACTCAGCGCGCTGCCTGGCATTCTCTTCACTGGCACCCGGCAAGATCACCAGGAACTCCTCGCCGCCATAGCGGCAGGCGATGTCACTCTCGCGGATGGTCACCTGCAGCAGGCTGCCCAGCCCGACCAGTACCTGATCTCCGAGCGCATGCCCATACGTATCGTTAAATATTTTAAAGTGATCAATATCCATCAGCAGCAGGCTGACCGGACTGCTCTCGCGCTCGGCCCGCAAAATTACGTGTTTGAGTGCGTCATTCATAAAACGCCGGTTATACAACCCGGTCAACGGATCATGGGTGGCCTGTTCAACCAGGAGATCTTGCAGCGCCTCGCCGTCCGAAATTTGCTGCTCAAGCTCGAGCCTGGCCTGCTCCTGGTCGGCCTGCTGCTGCTTACGCTCGGTGATATCGACATGCGTGCCGATGATCCGCAGCGGACTGCCATCCAAATCCCATTTGACGACCTTACCCCGGCTCAGAACCCATTTAAAGCCACCTTCGCTGGTTTTCATACGCAGCTCAATTTCACAATTCTTAATCCGGCCGCTTAACCAATCTGCATTGGTCCTGTTCATTAATTCCTGGTCATCCGGATGAACCAGATCCAACCATTTACTCATCCCGGCCGGTACCTGTCCGGCTTCGTAGCCCAACATGACGTGATAAGCCCGGTTGAAATATGTGAAATTCTCCTGCGGGTGCCAATCCCACAGGCCATCTTCTGAAGCATCCATCGCCAGCCTGAGCTGCTCCTCACTCTCCCGCAGGGCTATTTCGGCCAGTTTACGCTCGCTGATATCCATGATTGTGCCGGTGACCTTCAGCACCTGCCCGGCCTGCATGACCGCTTCCGCACGTGTGCGCACCCACAAGGGCCGGCCCTGCGCATTTACAAAGCGCACTTCCAGGTCATACGAGCGCCCTTCCATCACTGCCGCCTGGAAGGCATCATTAATGATCTGCTGGTCTTCCGGCGCAAAAAACCCAACTGCCCGCGCGAAGTCATTCGGATTGTAATCCTCCGGCACACCGTAAATCCGGTAGACTTCTCGGGTCCAGGTGGTCAGCTTGCTGGGCAGATCGTATTCCCAGCCGCCAATCTTTGCCAGCGCCTGGGTATCTTTCAGCAATAATTCGTTCTTTTGCAAAGCCTGCTCGGCCAGCTTGCGGGCTGTCAGATCCCAGGCCAGTTCCGCCAGCTCTTGGACTACCTGCAGATCGCGTGCGTGATAATTCCACGGCTTGTTGCCCATCCCCATGATCGCCACAACCTTATCTCCACGCAGCACCGGCACCACCAGCTCGCGCACCAAGACGGCATGCCCTTCCGGCAGCCCCTTGCGGTGCGGCAGGCTGGCGTAATCATTGTGAATGACCGGATGCCGTTCGCGCACGCTGTCTGCCCAGACCCCGGCCTGGCTGACCGGGTAATGCGTGCCCTTGCCTTCCGCAGTACAGTAAGACGCCAGCGTGGCAGTGGACCAGCTCTTCAGCTGCAGGGTGAGCTGGTCATCCTCCAAAAAGTGATAAAAACCGACCTGGCTGCCGCTCAACAGCTCGGCTTCATCCAGCGTGGCGCGCAGCAGTTCATCCAGGCTGTGCTGTTCACCAAACTCCAGCAGCCGCAGGCGCGCCTGTGCAAGCCGTTCGGCCAGCTTGCGCTCGCTCTGATCCTGGAAGTCCAGGATCAGAAAACCGGGGCTGGTCTCATAAACATGCACATCAAAGAAACCATCCAGATCGGCAGCCGGTGACTGGATTTCCAAATTCTGATTGCCCAGTTCGCCGCGCGCCACCTGGGCGCACATCACTACAAATTCGGGATTGGCCAGTTCCGGCAGGATCGCGCGCATTTCCCTGCCCAAAAATTCCTGGTGCGTAATACCAAATAACTCGTCGGCCGCCGGGTTGGCGCCGGTCAGCACCAGCTCGCCATCCTCGACCAGTTGGTAGAGCTGCATGGCCGTCGGGGACGATTCAACGATGCTGCGAAATTCCTGGGAGGTTTCCAACAAAGCCTGTTCAATCCGCCGGCTTTCGGTGACGTCTTCCAGAAAACCTTCCAGCATGGCGGCCTGGCCTGCCCCAGGCTTCACATGCCTGAGTGAAACCAGCATACTGATCTGGCTGCCATCCTTGCGCTTGCCAATGCATTCAATCCGCACCCAATCGGCCTGATCTCGGCTGGCCTGCACCAGTTCCAGATAACTGGCTTTGTTTTGGAATATCTGCCGGCCGATATCGCTGACACTCGCCAGCAGCTCCTGCGGCGAGACATAGCCCAGGATCTTCGCCAGCTTGCTGTTGGCACGCAAAAAACTACCCTCCAGCTGCGCCTGGAAAATGCCTATCGACGCATTTTCAAAGACCCCGCGGTATCCGGCCTCGCTCAAGGCCAGCCTTTGCGCGCTGATTTTGAGCTGCCGGCCAATTCCATAAAAAATATAGGTAGCGAAAACCAGCACGGATAGATAGAGCTGGACCGTGATCAGGCTGCTTTCCGGGCTCTGTCCGGCAGTCGCGAACTGCCCCAGGCCGTTCAAGGTACCGTAGACCGCCACCATACTGGCAAACAACAGCAACAGGCTGGTATAGCGCCGATTGAAGCGCATCCCGCTGACGGACAGCAAGGGGTAGAGCAGATAGGAACGCAGCACCACATCCAGCGGGGAGGTCTGCCGCAGCAGGAATACATAGCCGCTTATCAGCAGCGTACAGACCAGAAGCAGCCCGCCTTCCAGCAGCCTGCCGATTTTGCGCGGCAGGCTGGTTTCAGACCAGGCCCGCCAGCCATTTTTATCCAGGATTGGGCTCCAGGCCAGCAGCAGCGGCGTGAGCAGGGCGATCCCCAAACCATCCGCAACCCACCAACCCTGCCAGGTCTGCCAGAAGTTGCCCCCGAAGAAGAAAACCGCCGTACCCGCGCCCAGCACGGCGGTCAGCATGTTGCCCAGCCCAACCAGCCCAAAAAAGCACAGCACATCCAGCATACTTTCAAAAGGCAAGGACAACCCCAGCCAGCGCTCCAGCAGCCAGGCAACCAGCAGGCTTTCAGCAATGTTGGCCGCTGCAAATGCCAGGCTGACCGGCAGCGCATTGCCACTCAGCAGGTTGGCACTGGTATTGGCAAGAAATAAAACCAAAATCAGGGCCGGCCAGTCGCGGCGGCGTGTAAACAAAAATGCCGCCAGCGCCAGCCCGCTGGGCGGCCAGATGGAGGCCACCCCCAGGGGTGCATAGACGAAATACAGGCTAACGCGTGCCAAAACCAGGTAGAGCAGCCCGGTGCCCAACAAGTGCAGCCCCGGGCTAACCTGTTTCAGCACGCGCTCCAAAACAGCCTTCGAAACCAAAGTTCTTTTTTGCACAACATCCCCTT
>CAZLJB010000008.1:0-24491 GCA_964559195.1 uncultured Anaerolinea sp.
TACACGGCTCTGAACACTCTTTCCCTACACGACGCTCTTCCGATCTGGCGAATCTTTTAAAATCCCCGACCTGATTTAACACCTAAAAGTCATCCTATCATGCTGCAATTTATCTTCTGGTATCTCACCATCACACTACTGGGCTTGCTGACCTTCCCATTAAGTTACCGGCTGTTTCCAGCACTTGCCGATCGAGGTTACAGCCTCAGCCGTGCTCTGGGCTTGTTGTTATGGGGTTTTTTGTACTGGCTGCTGGTTTCCTTCCGAATTTTACGGAACGATATCGGTGGGTTGCTGTTCGTTTTGGCCCTGCTGCTTGGGCTTTCGGTTTGGGCTGTTTGGTCCAGAAATGGTGAATTGGATTCAACCGACAGATCTGGTCCCGTTGAAGGCTGGATTGAGCTGTGGGCTTGGTTAAAAACTCACCTGCGAGTAATTCTCTCCGTTGAAGCGTTATTTCTGGTAGCCTTTGCGTTGTGGGCTTTTGTGCGTGCCAATAACCCGGATACCACCGGCACCGAAAAGCCGATGGAAATAGCCTTTATTAATGCCATCCTGCATTCACCCACCTTTCCGCCGCACGATCCATGGCTGAGTGGGTATGCGATTTCTTACTATTACTTTGGCTATGTCCTGGCGGCCATGCTGGCGATGATCACAGCCACCAATGGCGGCATGACTTTTAACCTGATGCTCTCGCTAGTCTTTGCCCTGAGTGTAATTGGCTCTTATGGCTTGCTCTACAACCTGTTGGCTGCATTTTATGCAGGTATGCCAATCACGGCAAAATCAACCTCCGGGTTCGAACTTCCCACTGTGCAGGCCCCCTCCGTGACGCAACCTCTGCTGGCCCCGGTCTTCCTGGTCTTGATGGGTAACCTGGAGGGTTTTCTTGAAGTTTTGCACGCCTATGGGGTGGGTTGGGAAAATACCACAGCCAATTTCTGGTTATGGCTCGATATGAAAGACCTGAGCGATGTTCCGGCTCTGCCCTATGGTTGGGCCCCGCGTTTCTGGTTCTGGTGGCGTGCCTCGCGCATTTTACATGATTATGATTTGCGGGGTGCTTATTTTGAAATTATCGACGAGTTTCCTTTTTTTTCCTATCTTTTGGGTGACTTGCACCCGCATGTGCTTGCCATGCCTTTTGGCCTGTTGGCCGCCGCGCTGGCTCTCAATTTGTATCTAGGCGGTTGGATGGGTGTGACAGATGTATTTGGTTTCAAAATTCCGGTTCGCAAGCAGGGGCTGGCCTTGATGGCTGTGGTGCTGGGCGGACTGGCCTTTTTGAACACCTGGGATTTTCCGATCTACCTGGCTGTTGTCAGTGGTGCATTTATTCTAAACCTGGTCAACTCCCCGGGTAAGAATGGGGATGCCGGTCCAGCAGGTTGGAGCCTGGATTTGCTGGAAGATTTTTTCAGGTTTTCGATTCCGCTGGCGCTGCTCAGTATCGTGATTTATCTGCCCTTTTATGTTGGTTTTTCATCCCAGGCCGGTGGGCTCTTACCCAATGTGATATTCCCCACCCGTGCTATTTATCTTTGGATCATGTTCGGGACGCTCCTGGTTCCGATATTCTTCTTCCTGATCTGGATGACTGGCAAGCGTAAGGCGGATTGGAAAACAGGTTTTCTGCTCACGATTGGGTTGGTCCTGTTACTCTGGGTGTTCTCGGTTGTCCTGGGCATTTTCGCCGGGCAGACTGAAATCGGGCGTTCGTTTATCACCGCCCAGGGTCTGACCTCCACTCGCGAGGTGTTGACCGCGGCGACATTGCGCCGTTTCCAATTTGGTGGCGGTTTGCTGACCCTTGTACTTTTGATCGGTTCCGCCCTGGCTTATTTTCGCCCGGTTGCTGCTGATCCGTTGCTGGATATCGAATCGGAAGACGCAGCACCGGCTGTCTCGTCTGCGCAAAGCCCAATCCCGTTCGTGTTGATGTTTATTGTTTTGGGCGGTTTGCTTGTCCTGGCGCCTGAATTTGTTTACTTGCGGGATCAGTTTGGTTGGCGTATGAACACTGTTTTCAAGTTCTATTACCAGGCCTGGGCGCTTTGGTCACTGGCCGCCGCCTTTGGACTTGTGGTCATCCTGCGCGAATTGCGTGGTATTAAGCTGGTATTGGTTTCCGTGTCTGCGACCCTCGTGCTTGTGGCGGGCCTGATTTACCCGGTGCTTTCTCTACCCAATAAAACCGACAATTTTAATATCACCACGCCTGAGCGGCGTACCATCGACGGAGCGGCTTTTCTTGGAACCTACACGCCGGATGATTATGCGGCCATTCAATGGCTGAACCGGGCCGGGCCGGGCATTGTGGCCGAAGCGGTTGGCGGCAGTTATTCCGAATTCGCGCGCGTTTCCACTTATTCCGGGCAGCCATCCGTTTTAGGCTGGCCAGGACATGAAAGTCAGTGGCGTGGTGGTTCTGTGGAAATGAGCGGGCGGGAGCAGGATATCTCCAGGCTTTACAGCGTACCCGTCTGGGCTGAGGCACAGGCGATCATACATCGCTACGATATTCGTTATATTTACATTGGCAATCTTGAGCGTTCTACTTATATTGTGGATGAGCAAAAATTTGCTGCTAATCTTTCGGTAGTATACAACCAGGGTCAGGTGGTAATCTATGAAGTCCCGTGATCCTTCCATCTTGAGTTTGCCTGGACAACAGCCAGTGCTCTCTTTTTTCCCAACCTCCATCCAATGGAAGTAAAATACATCTTATGACTGATCAAACCAGGGAACGCAATCTTGAATATTTATTTTACGCGCTAGCCTTTGGGCTTGCGTTGAGTCTCCGTTTACTTCGTCTTGGTGAACTGCCGCTGGGTGATGATGAAGCTCGCTGGGCACTTCAGGGTCTGAACCTGGCCAAAGGTCTTGGCCCAGTGATTGGGTCTCAGCCAGCCTATGTGAACCTGACAGGCCTGGTATTTTTTCTCTTTCAGGCCAGCAATTTCGCTGCGCGGTTGGTTCCGGCATTGTTTGGTGCTGGGCTCGCCCTGCTTCCGTTTAACTTCCGGGATCTACTTGGCCGCAAACCTGCCCTCCTGCTGGCATTTTTAATTTCCTTTGACCCGGGCTTTCTGGCGCTTTCCCGACTGGCGGGCAGCCCAATTCTGGCCATTAGTTCCGTGTTGTTTGCCTGGGGAGCCTTGCGAAACGGTAAACTTCGCCCAGCTGGAATTTGGGCAGGGGTTGCATTGTTGAGTGGGCCTGTTTTGTGGCCTGGTTTGCTTGGCCTTGGGATTGCTTATGGCCTTTGGCGTGGACTTCCGATTTCAAGACTTCAAAAGCCTGATGAAGAAGCGGGGCAGCTTTTGCTGCAGGTACCATCAGACCTTAAAACATGGCTCAACCTGGCCGTTACGGCGGTTGTGACATACATCATCCTTGGCAGCTTTTTCTTGCTCGCCGCAGGTGGTTTAGGCGCAGGCCTGGCCTCCATCCCGGCTTATTTTGGCGGCTGGTTGGATTTTAGCAATGTTCCGGTTTCCCGGTTGCTGGTTGGCCTGACCGTCTATGAGTTGATGGCGATTTTAATGGCGCTGGTTGGGCTGGTGCGCGGCATCTTGAAGCAGGATAAGCTGATTCTTGCCCTGGGCCTCTGGTTGTTAGTAGCCTTGATACTTGTATTTTCGTACCCATCCCGCCAATTTTCTGACTTGGGTTGGGCGCTGGTTCCCCTGCTTGGCCTGGCTTCGATCGAAATTTCTGGCCATCTTGTTCCCATCCAAAATGGCAAGTGGGAAACGATTGGGATGGCTGTCTTTACGGTCGCAATCCTGGTCTTTGCAGCTTTGAATTACTTTGCGATAGCCATGGTAGGTCTTGATCAATCCACCATTCAATTGCGCTGGTGGATCCTGCTTGGCGCGGTTGGTTTACTGGTAGTCAGCCTGGGTATGGTGGCTTTCGGCTGGTCTGTTTCCACTGCGGTTCAGGGCGGCATGTGGGGAAGTCTGGCGGTCTTATTCATTTTTGCGCTGGCTACCTCCATAGCATCTGCGGGTCTGCGTACTTACCAGACGATTGAAATCTGGCCATCCGGTGCTTACACTGGACAAGTCAATACCCTTCTCAGCCAGATGAATGATCTTTCGCGTTGGAAGACCGGCATCAATGCCGGTCTGGATGTGACCATTGCAGGGGTAGATTCGCCTGCCCTGCTCTGGGCGCTGCGTGATTGGCCGGTGAAAGTTTTGTCAGATGTAAATCTTGCTGGTGACACCCCGGCTTTTTTGATTGCTTCAGATCAGATTGCCAGCATGGAAATCCAATCGGCGTACCGTGGTCAGGATTTGAGCTGGCGCCTGTCCCCGCTCTGGGATCAGGGATTATTTGCAGATTGGGTGCGCTGGAGTATTTTGCACGAATTTCCGAAAAATGACGAAAAAATCATCCTATGGGTTCGCAGCGATATATTCCTTGATTTTCAAAATAATCAGTGATTCTATATTCAGTCAGCGGTGTTTTGAAAGGGTCGGAGGCATGCCAGTTTTGCGACAGAGGCGAACGAAAACTGATTGGGAAAGCTGCGCAGCAAATATCATCCCAATTGGTTGACCCAATATTTCATCCCATGCTTGACCATGTTTGAAGTAAGTACATGCTTCACCCATCCGGAACCGGTTTACCAATCGCTGTGCTGTTGTCTGAACCAGTCAAACATTCATAACCTCAGCCAGGTTGGACTTGTAAGTCCTTCATTACACACATTGTGTAATCCGAGTTTTTACTCAAAAACCAACACTCTTCCATAGGACCTTCTTATCGAATGACACCTCTCTCGATCATTGCAGTTGATGGCCCGGCGGCTTCGGGGAAATCCACCCTGGCTTTGCGCCTGGCGCGCTCATTTGGATACTTGTTTTTTGATACTGGCCTGATGTATCGGGCAGTCACCTGGTTGGCGCTTGAACGCCAGGTTGAAATCGGTAATGAGGCGGATGTCACCCGGCTAGCTGAGGAAATTCCGATCGAGGTCACAGCCCCATCGCTTTCTGATGGCCGCCCATGCGATGTAGTTGTGGAAGGGCGCGATATCACCTGGGAGATCCGCAAGCCGGAGGTTGAAGCCCGGGTATCCAAGGTATCGGCTTATGCGGGGGTGCGTAAGGCACTGACAGTTCAACAGCGCCGCATAGGATTGCGCGGGCATGTGGTCATGGTAGGTCGCGATATCGGCACGGTGGTGCTGCCGGATGCTGATATAAAAATTTACCTGGATGCATCCGCTGAAGAGCGTGCCCGCCGCCGCACCCGCGAGATTCTAGAGCGTGGGGGTCAGGCAGACTATGAGGAAATCCTTGCCAAGGTGATTGAACGGGACCATATTGACTCTACCCGTGCTATAGCACCGCTAAAGCCGGCCGAGCATGCCGTTATTCTGAATTCTGATAATCTGGATGCGGATGCGGTATTTGAAAAAGCTTACGATTTATGTATAGGTTGAAACCTTTCCAGCATGACAGGCCAGACTGACTCCGCTTTTACCATACCAATTCAACATCGTATCGCGCGTATAGTGTTCAAACCGTTTTTCCAGGGTTTATTCCATGTGCTGGCGCGTGTCAAGATCACCGGGCAGGAAAATGTCCCTTTTGGAAAATCCTATCTGGTCGCGATCAATCATGTTTCCACTTTCGATCCGCCCTTTGTGCTGGCATTCTGGCCAGAAATGCTTGAGGCGATGGGCGCAGCTGACATTTGGCAGCGCCCGGGCCAGGGACAGTTGGTCAGGATATACCACGTTATTCCGGTGCACCGCGGAGAATATGACCGTGTGCTTTTTGACAAGGTTTTGAGCGTGCTCTCGGCTGGAAGACCCCTGTTGCTTGCCCCGGAGGGTGGGCGTTCACATGCAAATGGAATGCGCCGGGCCCGCCCTGGGGTTGCTTTTATTGTCGAACGAGCCCAGGTTCCGGTTTTACCGGTTGCAATTACTGGAACAAGTGATGATTTTTTCAAAAAGGCTGTTCGTGCTGAACGACGACTTCTTGAAATGAAAATCGGGAAACCATTTGAACTTCCAGCAGTGGTAGGTAAAGGTGATGAGCGCCGGGATGCCCGCCAACGGAATGCAGATCTTGTGATGACTCATATTGCTGCGCTGCTGCCGGAGGAATATCGCGGATATTACGGATCAACATCCAGGCCGGATTTGGAATAAAGGTTGAACTGGCAGCTTGATTTCAAGAAATGTTATGCAGTCATTTGAAACCAGCACAACCGAAAATAGGTTCATCTACTCGCCATTGGGTATAATGCTTTATTAGGTAGCCGCCTGTCGTAATTTTGCCATGGAAAATATTATCTGGTTGTTCGATACTCATCCCATCCCGTACTGGCCAGTAACTATTTATGGCTGGTTGGGGTGGTTTGTTTTTCTTGGGTTGGTGATCTGGCTGGTTATCGCCCGGGGTAATTTGCGGCTGCCCACGAGTGGACGAAATTGGGGAATTTTTATAGGTCTGGCATGTTTTGTGGTCATCTTCAACCTGGCGATTGGTTTGCGTTTGCCGGTCGGCTCAGCCTTACCACTGCCAGATATTCCGCAAGAGCCGCGCGGTCCAGCAATCATGCTGTTTTCCGCCTTTCCCATCTTTTTGGCTGGGGTTATGCTTGGACCCTTGGCTGCGGCAGCCCTTGGTTTTCTGGCGGGTATCCTGCGTTTTCTGTGGGATACGCATAGTATCTTTAGTTTGCCGGAATTGGCATTGCTTGCGATCCTGTTTAGCTTATTCATCCGGCAACGATATCGCACCTTGTTTTTTGCCTTGCTTCGCGAGCCGTTGATCGCGGCTGTGGTTTTGACTCTGTTGTATGCGCCTGTCTACATAACCGGAGCTTTCCTGGTTTCCTCTGGTTCCATGGTTGCCCGCCTGGACTATGCCCTGGCAGGCTTTGGTTTGCACAACCTGGCCGTGGGTATAGAACTGATGATAGCCGGGCTTTTTGTGCAGTTGTTGGTGATTGCTTTTCCGGGCGAGTGGGGGCGCAGCCAGCCACTTCAGCCTTCGCCGGTAGAACGAAGCATTGAAGTGCGGTTTTTGTTCGGCACTGGAACCCTGATCATTCTTCTTCTCTTAGTTATGTTGGCCGGCGCCTGGTTTGTGGCTGGATCAGCAGCACGTGACATGTTGAATGATCGTCTAAAGGGAACCGCCGAATTAACCTCCCAAAGTGTGCCGTTTTTTCTGGAAACAGGTCAAAACCTGGCAGCTGAGGCTTCCAAAAAATCTGAAATCACAAGCTCGTCGGGTGCTGATCTTAGCAAAGCGCTTGAAAAACAAGTTCAAACTGTGCCATATTTTGAGCAAATGCTTGTTTTTGACCAATCAAAAAATCTGGTTGGAAGTTATTCATCTGTGTCTGATGCTCAGACCAGCCTTTTCCCTGAAGAAAATGCCGGCCTGGAGCTGGCTCTGAATGGTGTGCCCAGTCAGATCTATGCCATTCCGCCTGCCAACCCCGAGAAAGATCTGGCCGCCAGGATTTCATTTATTGTTGTGGTAAACGACCTGGCGCTTTCTCAAAGCTTGCGCGTTTTGATCGCCCGTACTGACCTGGCAACCAACCCCTTTACTTTGCCATTATTAACCAGTCTGCGATCCATGTCGAAATTGGGCGGCAATGGTCTATTATTGGATGAAACCGGTCGGATTATTTTTCACCCGGTTCTTACCCAATTGATGAGCCAGTATTTCGGTCAACTAAAAACCGAACCAACATTTTTTGACGATACCGCACCGAATGGAACTCGCAATCTGGTCTATTACCAGCCAGTGACTGGGCGGTCGTGGGCAGTTGTGCTGATCATTCCTGCGCAACAGGCCCAGCAGTTGGCTCTGACCATTGCAGCGCCGCTTTCGTTGATGATCTTCCTGCTGGCGATCATCGCGCTCGTTTCGTTGCGAGTGGGTTTGAAGAGCATCTCGAACTCCCTGCAGACGCTCGCGGTGGAAACCGTCTTGATATCCCAGGGCCAGCTCGATCACAGCCTTACCGTGGATGGCGTGGATGAAGTTGGACAATTCCGGCGCTCTTTTGAGGAAATGCGGCTCAGTTTACAGGCGCGTCTGGCCGAACTAAACGGTTTGCTGCTGGTCAGCCAGGGAGTGGCTTCCAGCCTGGATGTGCATAATGCGGTCCAACCCGTGTTGGAAGCTGTTCTGGCAACTGGTGCAGCCGGGGTACGGATGGTTATGCCTCCTTTTGATGACGAAAGTGGACAGGACAAAAACCCTGTTATGTCGCTTGGGCCGGCAAAAGATGCTTATGCTCTTTTTGATGACCAGGTGATTACATTTGCGGAGCAACAGGAACGTTTGTTTGTTTCGGATGCCAGGAATTCGCTCGGGCTGATCATACCCGCCAATGAATTGGCGAAGGCTGCGGCTAATTTCCCTGCCTCCCTGTTTGCCATTTTATTGCGTTATGAAAATAATAAATTCGGTGTCCTGTGGGCCGGATACGCTGAGTCTCACCAGTTTTCCGATTCTGATAAACGTTTTTTGATGACCCTGGCTGGCCAGGCAGCCCTGGCTGCTTCCAACCACAATCTGTTCCGGACTGCTGAAGTGGGACGCCAGCGTCTTGCGGCGATTCTGGCGTCCACCCCGGATCCAGTATTGGTGATTGACCAGCATGACCGTTTATTATTAGCCAACCCGGCTGCCTTGCAAGTATTGGGGCGGTCGGTGGAAACTGGAAAGGGTCAGCCAATTGAAAAAGTAATTGAGCAGAAAGCTCTGCTGAATATTTTGCGGGCTTCAATACCCGATAAGCTGACAAGCGAAGTGACTCTGGCGGATGGCAGGTTTTACCTGGCAACTGCTTCAGCCGTGGTGGCGGATGACCGTCCGGTTGGACGCGTTTGTATTTTACGTGATGTGACGCACTTTAAAGATTTAGACACGGTCAAAACTGTTTTTGTCAATACCGTCAGCCATGACCTTCGTTCACCCTTAACGCTAATTCGTGGCTATGCCACCATGTTAGAGATGATGGGTTCGCTCAATGATCAGCAACAAAGTTATGTCAGAAAAATAGTTTCGGGCGTTGAAAATATGGCTCGTCTGGTCAATACATTGCTCGATATTGGTCGCGTGGAGGCAGGTGTTGGATTAGAGCTGGAAATATTTTCCCTGTTGGAGTTGATTGAGCAGGTGACCGGGGCGCTTCAATTACTGGCTGTTCAGAAAAATATTGATTTCATTTTTACCCAGCCCAAAAATCCAACCAGTGAACTATTTATTGAAGCAGATCGGGTTTTATTTCAACAAGTTATCTACAACCTGATCGAAAACGCCATAAAATATACGCCCCGGGGTGGCCGGATAATTCTTAATCTGCAAATAACAGCTGGAGAAATGTTGCTTGAGGTTAAAGATAACGGGATTGGAATCGACCCGAAGGACCAACCGCGCCTGTTTGAAAAATTTTATCGTGGCGGGCAACGTGAAGCGCGCGAGCAAAAAGGCTCCGGTCTGGGACTGGCTATAGTCAAGTCAATCACAGAGTATCATGGCGGCCGGGTCTGGTTGGAAAGCCGTCTGGGCAAGGGTAGTACTTTTTTCTTAAAAATTCCCCTGCGTCAACCACAGAGTAAGCCGAAATAAGCCTGTCTTCGGCCAGCTTTGGTTGTATGATGAAGTTTTTGGGCAACAGATCGAAAAATGGAAATTTGTAACCTGTTAGATTCTGTGACTTTACGTTATAATGATATGCCGCTCAAGTGATTGAACGGCATGCTTTTTGTTATTATCACCGTAAATAAAGAGGCAACAGAAAATGGCTACTAAGCGTACTTATCAACCCAAGATCCGCCGCCGCATGCGTGTGCATGGTTTCCGTGAACGAATGTCAACCGCTGATGGACGTGAAGTATTGCGCCGCCGCCGGAGCCGTGGCCGTGACAAGCTTTCGGTAAAAATTAACAACCATGTCAAGCGGGTCCGCTGGTAGGCTGCCCCGCCGGGGGGGTATTTACCTCCCTGCGCTCAGCGTATCTTTAAGCGCAAGGCAAGGGTGAAACATCGTTTTCGCCTGACTCGGTCCATAGATTTCAAGCGGGTGCGAAACCAGGGCAAATCCTTCGCGCACCCGCTTGTTGTGCTAATCAAGATTCCTTCGTCGGAAAGCATGGCGCGGGTGGGCATAAGCACAAGCCGTGCGGTGGGCAATGCTGTGCAGCGAAACCGGGCTAAGCGCCTCTTGCGCGAATCAATTCGGCCACTTGTCTCTCAGCTTTCTCCTGGGTGGGATCTGGTCTTGATCGCTCGTAATCGTCTGGTGACGACTGCTTTTCGGGATGTTCAAGCGGCTGTTGAAGGGCTGTTGCGCCGGGCAGATTTGTTTATATCCGCTGGTGAGCAGAGTGAACATGGGCGCTGATCATTATTTCCCTCATGAGTATCCGGATGAGCCAAAACTGCGTGATTTGCCCCGTACTGTTTTGAATTGGCCGCGTCTGCCGTTGTTGGGCTTGATCCGCCTGTATCAGATGACTCTTTCAAAGGGTATGCCACCTAATACGTGTCGTTTTTATCCATCCTGCTCCCATTACGGCTATCAAGCCATTTATAAATATGGAGCAATCAAAGGTTCGGTCATGGCGGCGTGGCGTGTGCTGCGCTGTAATCCGTTTAATCCAGGTGGCGTTGACCCTGTTCCCTAGCCCGCGCTGCCGTGGTTTGTTGATAAACAAACCAGGTGGCTAACTGTTTTGGGCGCGCTCTCATGCGTGCTGGCATACCAGGAGAATTGATGAAGTTAAATCGCGTCTTTTTCTTTGTGCTCATTGCCGCTATGGCTGTTTTTTTAACTGCCTGTGGGGCGGCTCCAGCCTCCAACTGGCCAGGACTCGCGTCTGATGGCACACATATTTATCTGGCCTCTGGTCAATACGTTTATAACTTGCTTCTGAGTGACGGTACGGAAGTTGCCACTCAGACCGCGGATGGACCTGTTCCGGCACGCTTCCCTCTAAAGGCTGAAGGTACAAAATCATTTTATGCATCCCCGGCTTTGACCAAGGATGGACAGCTGTTGATTGGGAGCGCCGCCACCGGTGAGCATACCTTTTACAGTATCGATATTGCCAATGGTTCGGTCAAGTGGACCTTTTTAGGGGTAAAAAATCCATGGCTGGCAGGTGCCCTGGTTTTGAATGACAATATTTATGCCCCGGCCGGGGACGGTACTTTGTATTCATTTACTTTGGCGGGCCAAAAGCGTTGGTCATACCCTGTTTCCAATAATAACCTTTGGACTGTTCCGGTTACGGATGGCAAGCTAATTTTTGTTGTGACAATTGATCACGAAGTAATCGCCATCAGTCCGGAAGGAAAAAAAGTCTGGTCCATAAAACTTGACACTGGCATCATCGGTGCTCCGGGTTTGGCGTCTGGCACCTTGTTTATCGGTACGCTTTCTGGTAACCTGTATGCATTGGATGCAGCAACGGGCAGTCAGAAATGGGTAAAAATGCTGGATGGTGGTATTTGGGGTGCACCCGCCTCTGACGGTAAAAATGTCTACGTTGGTACAGTATTAACCAAAACGGGCAAGTTCTACGCGCTTAATGCATCGGATGGGCAGATAATCTGGTCAAAGGATGATGATGGCTCTATTGCGGCCGGTCCATTACTGACTGGCGACCAGGTTGTGTATGTCACGGAAGCTGGAAAAATCCAATCCCTGGATAAAGATGGCGCTCCCAAGTGGCAGGTAATCATCGAAAATGCCAAGCTTTATACTCCGCCTTTGCTTGCCGGGAATGTGATCCTGATTGCTCCGATGAACGCGAATTTTCTTCTGGCGGCCTATGATTTGACCGGCGTTCAGAAGTGGACTTTTGTCGCCAAATAGAAAAGGTGGATATGGGTAATCTTTTTGATCTTTTAATTGTCAACCCTTTTACCAATGCGCTGTTGTTGATCTATGCCTTTGTTGGTAATTTTGGTGTTTCGATCATACTCTTTACCATTATCATTCGGTTGATCACTCACCCAATCATGGCCCAACAGATTAAATCGAGCACAGCCATGCAGCAATTAATGGCGTCGGATGAATGGGTGAAAATCCAGGAAAAATATAAAGGCGATAAAGAAAAACTGGCCCAAGAGCAAATGCGCATTTATAATGAGCGCGGGGTCAGTCCTTTCAGTTCCTGTTTGCCGACTCTGATCCAGTTTCCAATCCTGATTGGTTTTTACCAGAGCATCGTCCGCGCCATTGGTGTTACGCCTCTGCAACTGCTCTCGCTGGTACGCGGCATTTATCCTGGTCTGGAAAACATTACTTCGGCTGCCAGTCTTTCTGCACTGATTCCCATTCAATCCAAGTTTCTGTGGATGAATCTGGGACAGCCTGAAGGTATCAAACTGGATTTTCTACCTTTTGCTATTCCGGTACTGGCAATCATCGTTGGTTTGACCACTTATGTACAGACCAAGCTGACGGTACAGCCTTCAGCCAGCCCCAATGACCAATCTGCGCAAATGAATCAGATGATGGGTCTTTATATGCCAGTTTTGCTGTTTTATTTCGCGCTTAATTTTGCTTCCGGATTGGCAGTTTACTTTATTGCCAGCAACCTGGTGGGTATTGCCCAGTATGCGGCACTTGGAAAAGTCAACTGGAAAAACCTGTTCAGTCTTGGCCCAGCCAAGAAGCCTGAAACTAAATCAAAATCTGGCAAACGTTCTTAGGATGTGATATGAAAAGAACAACTTTGGAAATAATTGCCCCATCGGTAGAAGAAGCCATTTCGCGCGGCGTCGATCAATTGGGTGTTCCGCGTGAGTTGTTGGATGTGGACATTCTTGATGAAGGTTCCAAGGGTTTTCTTGGTATTGGAGGACGCCAGGTACGATTGCGTCTGACTCTCAAGGATGCCGAAGCCAGCTCGAAACCTGAGGCCAGCTCGCAAGATAATTCATCAGCTCCGGCAGCTGCCGACGATGCGTTGATTGCTTTTGCAATTCAGATGACCATCGATTTGCTTGCTAAAATGAAGATTAAGGCCCAAGTTTCTGCCCGGTATGGCGAAGCGGATGGCAGCGGCGAAGTTCCCATAATGATTGAGGTCAAAGGCGAGGATCTGAGTGTTTTGATTGGCCGCCGTGCCGAAACCTTGAATGCGCTGCAATACATCCTTGCACTAATCATCAGCAAAGAAGCCAGCCATTGGGTACAGGTTGTTGTGGATGTGGAAGGTTACCGCGCGCGGCGCGAACGCCAGCTGCGCCAGTTGGCTCGCCGCATGGCAGACCAGGCAGTTCGAACAGGAAAACGTCAGGTTTTGGAACCAATGTCTGCAGCTGAGCGCAGAATCGTCCATCTTGAATTGCGCGGGCATGAGGCAGTTACCACTGAGAGCCTTGGCGATGAACCCAACCGTAAGGTAAGTATTGTCCTGAAAAAATAACGTTTAATCGCTCAACAACCCGGCGTTATCAATCGCCGGGTTGTTTTAATTTATCAGGTTATAATTTGCCCTATGTTTCACATGGTTTCACTCGAACCTGTTGATTATCTTGTTATCGGTCATATCACTGTTGATCTCAGCCCATCTGGTGCGGTAATGGGTGGTCCGGCAGCTTATGCAGCTTTAACTGCGCGTGCCATGGGTCTGCGGGTGGGCGTGGTGACTGTCCGTGGTGATGAACTCCCTTTGACCAACCTGGCGGGTATCCAGGTGATATCTGGTTTGACGGATCAAAGCACGACATTCGAAAATATTTACACCCCAACCGGGCGGGTCCAATATTTACGTCATGCAGCCCCGAAAATTGATTATGCCAGTGTTCCAGATGGTTGGCGGCGGGCGAAGATCATTCACCTGGCGCCGGTTGCCCAGGAATTGAGTTTTCAATTGCCAGCAGATTTTCGTCCAAGCTTGTTAGGGTTGACCCCCCAGGGTTGGATGCGTTCTTGGGATGGAACCGGTCGGGTCTCTTTCAGCAAATGGCAGCCTTCTGAAGAAATTCTACGCCAGACAGGAGCGGTGTCCTTCAGTATTGAAGATGTTCTCCATGATGAAGGTATCATCGAATCTTTGGCCCATGAAGTTCGGGTGTTGGCTGTTACTGAAGGAGCAGCGGGTGTGCGCCTCTTTTGGAATGGTGACAGCCGTCGATTTCGCCCACCGGCTGTGATTGAAACTGACCCAACCGGGGCGGGTGATGTTTTTGCCACTGCTTTTTTTGTACGATTGGCAAATACGCGCGACCCGTGGGAAGCAGCCCGTTTTGCAAATCGGCTCGCAGCTATTTCTGTTACCCGTAAAGGTATAGATGGTGTGCCGAGTGTCGAAGAAGTGCGGAGTTGCTTGTCGGAAGTATTGCATTAATTAAAGTCCAAACTTTAAACCCGTTCTATTCCGAACGTTTCAGCACAGATGGCGCTGCGCCAGAATTTGTAAAAGCCGGGCTGAGTTGTAACTAAAGAATCTGCCAGGCAGGCGGGATTTGAAGGTTTTTGGAAATGGATAATCTGTTTGTTTTTTTGGAGGAATGAATTGACTGCTCATATTTATACGTTGGTAAATCAAAAAGGTGGTGTGGGAAAGACGACCACGGCCATTAATTTGGGAGCTTACCTGTCAAAAATGGGTCAACGTGTTTTGATTGTTGATCTGGATCCGCAAGCTAATGCCACATCCTGTTTGGGGGTGGATAAGCGTACGGTAAAAAATGGCACATACGAAGTATTGTTGGGGTTATCCCCTGCCGCTGGCGGGTTGCTTGGCAATCGTGAATTAGGTTTAACCTTGTTGCCTACTTCATCCTCCCTGGCTGGGGCTGAAGTGGAGCTGGTTAACCAATCCGGTCGAGATACCCGCTTGAAGCAGGCTCTGGAGCCACTGGTTGATCGTTTTGACTATATTCTGATTGATTGTCCGCCATCCCTGAGCTTGCTGACGGTTAATGGTCTGGTTGCAGCAAAAGATGGTGTCATTATCCCGGTTCAGTGTGAATACCTGGCACTGGAAGGGGTGGGCCAGTTGATGCAAACTCTTCAGCGTATCCGGCAATCGCTTTACCCCGGGTTGAAAGTTCGTGGTGTGGTAATGACTATGTTTGAAAGTCGGGCTCACCTTTCCACCGATGTAGTCGGGGAAATTCAAAAACACTTCCCTGATCAGGTATTTAAGGCCATTGTTCCCCGAAGTATTCGTCTGGCAGAGGCGCCCTCGTATGGTTTGCCAATTGCTATGTATGCGCCTTCTTCCACCGGTGCGCAGGCTTATTCTGCGCTTGCCAAAGAGTTGCTGGAAGGCGATCAGGTGGTTGTGCGGCAGCAATAAAAACCTTTTTTTGCGGGTAGGTTTTTTACCATGCTATTATTCAATCGCGATAATAAACTCGCATAAGGAGTACCTATGCCAAAACATTCTGGCCTTGGCAAAGGCCTGGACGCGCTGATCCCATCCCAGCCTCTGACAGACTCGCTTCAGGATAGTGGTGACTCATCGCAACTATCCAGCGGTTATTTGACCATACCAACTGAACAAATTGTGCCTAACCCGCGCCAACCGCGTGCTCATTTCGATGAAAATGCGCTGGCTGAACTGGCAGCTTCCATTCAGGAGCATGGCATTATTCAACCGCTACTTGTCAGTCGCAATGAGGATGGCTCCGGTTATACCCTGGTGGCAGGGGAGCGGCGCTGGCAGGCCTCGCAACGTGCTGGATTAAAAATGGTTCCGGTTGTTGTCAGACAAACAACCGACCAGCAGCGCCTGGAATTGGCATTGATTGAAAACATCCAGCGTGCGGATCTGAATTCTCTTGAAGAAGCCAACGCATACCGTCAATTGTCGGTGGAATTTCAACTTTCTCATGAAGAAATCGCCTCACGTGTGGGCAAAAGCCGCGTGGCGGTCACGAACACCCTGAGGTTGCTAAATTTGCCAGAGTTGGTCCAGTTGTCTTTGCTGGGTGGTGAAATTAGCGAAGGTCATGCTCGTGCCTTATTGGGGCTGAATAATCCGAGAGCGATGGAATCAGCCCTACGGACGATCATCTCCCAAAAGATGACTGTCCGGCAGACTGAAGAACTTGTCAATAAATTAAAAGGCGAGAAACCTGCCCCACTTGCAAAGGATCAACATTCTCCCGAAGAAAAATCTCTGGAAGAATTTATCCGCGCCAACCTCAGTTCCAAAGTTGCTGTAAAAATTGGTAAAGATCGTTCTAATGGATCCATTTCACTATATTATGGTTCTGAGGAAGAATTCCAGGACCTGATGATTCGTTTAACCGGCCAAAAATATAATCCCTGATTTTGAATGTCGGGTCAGAAATGTAGTATTCGATCTCCATGCCAGCCTCAAAATGGAAGAAGAATGGATATGAAAATTCTTTTTAATGCCAAAATTTACAGTTTAGACCGATCCCGCCCGCAGGCATCGGTCATTGTAGTTGATCGTGACAGGATTGTCGCTCTGGGTGAGTCTGAGCTGCTGGAGGCCTTTGGAACAGGGGTCAGTCGTCAGGATATGGGCGGGCGGGTTATTTTGCCTGGTCTTACGGATGCACACATGCACTTGATGCATTATGCGCTCGGTTTACAAAAGGTGAATGTGGAAACAACCACAAAGGCTGAAGCATTGCAACGACTCGCCGAACGGGCTGCGGGAACATTGCCGGGAACCTGGTTGCTAGGCCATGGTTGGCAGCATAATGATTGGGGAGGAGAGTTTCCAAGCGCGGCCGATCTTGATCTGGTTGCCCCGAACCACCCGGTATATTTAACGGGTAAATCCTTGCATGTAGCCTGGGCGAACACGCTCGCTTTAAGACTGGCCGGGGTGGGGCCCACCACGCCGGATCCGCAAAATGGCAGGATCTTGCGTAACGAAGCTGGCCAGCCAAATGGAATTTTGCTTGAAACCGCTATGGAGCTGGTGGAAAAGGTTCTACCCATCCCGGATGAAACCATTGTTGCGACAGCCATAGAAACTGCCCTGCCTGAACTTTGGAAACTTGGATTGACTGGTGCCCATGATTTTGATTATCGCATCGCTTTCATGGCCTTACAAATTTTGGATGGCAACCAGCGACTCAAGTTGCGCGTTACCAAAAGTGTTCCCCTGGATTTGCTGCCGCATGCCAGGGCGCTTGGTCTGAGAACTGGTTTTGGCAGTCAGCATCTGCGGATCGGTTCTGTTAAAGTTTTTATGGACGGCGCGCTTGGCCCGCGGACAGCGGCAATGCTCAAGCCCTACTTGAATGATCCCGAAAATAGGGGTATTCTTAATATGGATGGTGAGCAGTTTTTCGAGATTGGACGCCAGGCAGCGGATGTGGGACTGAGTATGACCGGACACGCGATTGGAGACCGAGCTTTGCACGAAATATTAAATGGATTTGAGCAGCTGCGTGCTTACGAAAGCCAGCGAGGGCTTCCGGCTCTACGCCATCGCATTGAACATGTGCAGATTTTGCACAAAGATGATGCCAGCCGATTGGGAAAGCTTGGCATTATTGCATCTATGCAGCCGATCCATGCCACCTCGGATATGGTTGCGGCCGATAAGTATTGGGGCGAACGTGTGGAGCTGGCCTATTCCTGGCGTACGCAGTTGGACTCAGGCGCAGTGTTGGCCTTTGGCTCCGATGCGCCGGTGGAAGCTCCAAACCCGTTTTGGGGTTTGCATGCGGCGGTTACACGCCGTCGATCGGATGGTACTCCCAACCCGGAAGGATGGCACCCGGAGCAGCGGTTGTCCATGCGCGAGGCACTAGGTGGCTATACTACCGGTGCCGCTTATGCTGCCGGTCTTGAAGATCAAATTGGACGGCTCTTACCTGGTTTTTTTGCAGACTTGATTGTGCTAGAGAAGGATCCGTTTTCTTGCCCGGTCGATGATCTCCTGTCGTTGCGTACGTCAGCAACCATGCTGGGTGGCGAATGGCTTTGGGAGGAGTGACCGGCAATGATGGATAATATTCACTTGATCAGTCCTGAGGTATTGGTTCCTCGTTTGGGTGACCAGCTGGTGGAGATGGGTCTGCTTACCAATCCACAGCTGCAGAAGGCACTGGCTTATCAACAAGACAATCTTTCAAAAGGCAAACAGATTTTATTAGGGCAGGCCACCATGGAATTAGGATTTCTGGACAGGTCTACCCTGGACTGGGCAGTGACAGAACAGATCATGCATCTACGCGCCGCCTTGGAGGATGCAAATCATAACCTGGAATTGCGGGTCCAACAGCGTACCATCGAATTGGAAGAAGCTCTTCGCCGCCTCTCAGAAACAAACCAGTTAAAAGCAAATTTTGTTGCCAATATTTCTCACGAGCTGCGTACCCCGCTGACTCATATTCGAGGTTATCTGGATTTGTTGCATGCTGAAGCTCTTGGCGAACTAAATCCCGAGCAGATGAAGGCGTTGAGCGTTTCTTTGCAATCTTCCGTGCGTTTGCAGACCCTGATCGATGATCTGATTCTATTTTCGCAGGCATCTCGTGGTCAAATGACATTGATCACAAGCAAGGTGGATCTTAATTCAGTTGCTGGTAATATATATGATAGATTTTTGCCACGAGTCGATGACCACAAATTGAGTTTTGAAGTTAATATCGAACCGGATTTGCCCATGGTTCAGGCTGATGAAGAAAAAATTATTTGGGTTATCACCCAATTGTTGGACAACGCCATTAAATTTTCCAATTCTGGCGGGAAATTGAGCCTTAATATTGCCCGGGATTTGTCGGTCAGCAACAAGGTTACAGTATCGGTATCTGACAACGGGATTGGTATCTCCAATGAGCACATAAAGGAGATTTTTGAGCCATTTCACCAATTGGATGGTTCCATTACCCGCCGTTACGGCGGCACGGGCCTGGGACTGAGCCTGGTTCTGCAGATTATTGAAGCGCATGGCTCCATTATTGAGGTTGAATCTGAACTTGGTAAAGGCACCACTATTTCTTTTCCCTTGCTAACCATAAAGGCAGATTAATTTGTCTCTTCGCGAAGGAATATTCGATTATCTGGCAATTGCTGAGATTGTGTCTCAACGTGGGGATTGGAAACAAGCCCTGGATGAGGTTCTTGAGGTTGTGCACTCAATCTTTATCTTTGATAACCTGGCATTGTTTGTGGCAGAACAGGAATCCAGTAGTTTGACCGAAATCGTTTATGCCCGGTCTGTTGGTCGTGGGCAATCTGCGGGTGCGGATGCGGCCTGGGGGGTAGATATTGCAACACAAGTAATGGACCGGAATGAAATTGTGATGATCAAGCCAAAGAATTCACGTCCCCAGAAAAACAGGCTTGGGGAAGCCTATCTTCTTGGGCTGCCCTTGCGAACTTCATCAAGCTTATATGGTGCGCTTGTGTTTATCCGTTTTGGAGGGCCAAAGTTTACCGCTTTACATATTTTACAGGCAAGATACCTGGCATCTCAATTTGCCGGATTATTTGAACGGAAAAAACTGATTCAAGACATCTCTGCACTGGAAGAAGCTCGTCGTATGTTGGCTTTGCAGGATGATTTCATTGCTACTATCTCACATGAACTGCGTACACCGCTTGGCTTTATAAAAGGGTATTCAACCACCCTCTTGCGGCAGGATACGGAATGGGATGAGTCAACTCGCCGCGAGTTTTTGACTATTATCGAGGAAGAAGCTGATCATTTAGCCATACTCATTGAAAACGTGCTTGAATCGGCGCGTTTGCAAAGCAACACGCTGCCCATGAATTTTCAACCAGTCCGGTTGGATACGCTTATTGTGGAAGCGGCTACTCGTGCCCAGGTACGATCCAAAGATTTGGAAGTAAAATTTGATTTCTCGGTGCGTCCGATTGTTATGATCGACAATGTTCGGATTGCCCAAGTACTCAGCAATCTTTTCAGTAATGCCGCCAAGTATGCGCCTGCGGCAGCGATTTCGATTTCAATTATAGAAATTCCTGATTATTATCGAATCCAATTTGCGGATGCCGGCCAAGGTATAACGCCTGAGCACCTGCCCAACCTGTTTAAAAGGTTTTTTCGGGTTCCTGGGCAGGGTAGCAACGGTTCAGGGTTGGGTTTGTTTATCTGCAATAAAATAATAACCGCCCATGGCGGTAAAATGTCAGTGGAATCTGAGCCTGGAACAGGCACAACTTTTTTGATTGACTTACCTGTTACTGCGGTGAACCCTTCTGAAGGAGACGAATATGACCACTAAAATATTAATCGTTGATGATGAGCCGCGCTACCTGCGTTTATTGGAAGCCAATCTGCGCTCGGATGGATACGATGTAGTATCTGCGTCAGATGGCCTCCAGGCTGTTGAAGTATTTTCTTCTGACCCGGTGGATTTAATTTTGATGGATGTAATGATGCCGAACCTGGATGGGTTTGCGGCCTGCCAGAGAATTCGCCAGTTTTCCAATGTCCCCATTATCATTTTGACCGCCAAGGGCGAGGAACAAGATCGCGTGCGTGGTCTGGATATGGGTGCTGATGACTATCTGGTCAAACCATTTTCTGCTACTGAATTATTGGCGCGAGTTCGGGCAGTTTTGCGGCGTTCGCAGGTATCGAAGGATGTAAACCAGAGCCGGTTTTTTGTTCATGATAATCTACGGATTGACTTTGCCCGCGCGGAAGTTTGGCGAGGTAATCAACTTGTGTTTTTGTCTGCCACTGAATATCGCTTATTGCTTCAGTTTACCCACAATGTGGGCGTAGTGATGAGTGCCGAGGATTTACTCTCCAGTGTATGGGGTGCAGAATATCGCAATGATAAGGAGATCCTATGGGTCAGCATTGCCCGCCTTCGTCAAAAGCTGGAGGAAGATGCGCATTCTCCCAAGCATATTGTTACCCGTTCCGGGTTGGGGTATCTCATGCCCCCAATCGAAGGATAGCTGGATTATTTGTTCATGATCTGCTGGCTGTACTGCGCACTCTGGAGTTTTTCACGGCAGTTCTTCATAATATTTTAAGAGGAAACCATGAGTTTGGAATTTAACGAAAAAGGAAAGTATTTTACAGATATTATTTCGAAAGCTGCAGTGCCAGCTATTATCCAAACCACCAAACACCGCATTGAAGGTTTCATCCACATTCGCATGGATGGCCGTTTAAAAGATGAATTGGATCGTAATGAAGTATTTTTGGCCGTAACAAATGCCCGGGTGTTGACTGAAGATGGGTCGGTATTGTATGAGGCAGATTTTTTAAGTGTCGCGCGTCTTCAAATTGTATGGGTTATTCCCACTGAGGACCCACGCCCAGCTGGAGATAAAAAATGAGTGTTTTATCTTCTACGCCTGGTCTTTCTTCGTCTGACCTTACCAGGCTGAAGCATTTTGTTGCAGAGAATTTGGTTCGCGAGCTTGAAGCAGCCAACCCTGAATATTCTGAGCGGGAAGCCTTTGTAACCAAAAAATTGGAAGAAATATTTTCCCGCATGCCGGCCAACCTGCCTGCTTCAATTCGCCAGCAGGTCATGTTAGAGGTCAAGGATGATGTGCTGGGTTTTGGACCCATTCAGCAGTTGCTAAACGACCCGGATGTTAGCGAAGTGATGGTTAATGGCCCCAAAAAGGTCTATGTTGAGAAAAAAGGAAAACTAATCAAGACGGGGGTTGTTTTTGAGAACAATCAGGAAGTTTTACGAGTAATCGATCGGATTATTCTGCCGCTGGGCAGACATATTGATGCTGATTCTCCTACGGTTGATGCCCGGCTTCCGGACGGGTCGCGTGTAAATGCGGTTATCCCTCCAGTGGCCATCGATGGGGCTTCCATTACAATTCGGAAATTCAGCAAGGATAAGCTGAGTATGGAACAGCTGGTCGAATTTGGATCGATCACCACGCCGATGGCGGAATTTTTAAAGGCTTGCGTGGTCAGCCGATTGAATATTATTGTTTCGGGTGGTACCGGTTCTGGGAAGACTACTTTGTTGAATGTGCTCTCCAGCCTGATTCCAGAAACTGAACGGATTGTTACGATTGAGGACGCTGCTGAACTTCAACTCCAGCAGGAACATGTGGTGCGATTGGAGACCAAGGCTGCCAGTATTGAAGGAAAAGGCCAGGTGACTATTCGTGATCTCGTACGCAATGCCTTGCGCATGCGTCCGGATCGCATCATCGTTGGTGAATGCCGGGGTGGTGAAACACTGGACATGCTTCAGGCCATGAATACCGGACATGATGGGTCGTTGACGACCCTGCATGCCAACACCCCGCGGGACGCGCTTTCCAGGACCGAAACCATGGTATTGATGGCAGGTATGGATTTGCCGATAAAAGTCATTCGTCAGCAAGTCTCTTCGGCGATTGATCTGATTGTCCAACAAACCCGCTTGAAGGATGGCTCCCGCAAGGTAACCTCGATCACGGAAGTGGCGGGCATGGAAGGTGATACCATTGTTTTGACCGAGGTGTTCCGGTTTGAACAAACAGGCACTTCACAGGACGGTAAAATTATTGGACAATTAAAGCCAACCGGTATCCGGCCCTTGTTTACACCGCGCCTGGAAACGGCTGGTTTTAAATTGCCGCCAGAAGTATTTGGCGCCAATATGGCTGATATGCTCAGGCGCCGGTAATCCAGATGGACTCGTGCGCTGGTGTTTACTCTCATGATTTTCAGGAATCCGAATTTAGCCGCACAGGCTATCGAAATTTGATTTCGCAGCGCTCATTAATAAATGTCTGGCGGATCACAGGGCAAGATTGCATTCAAGTGATGCCCATCCCTAACAATGACCTGCCTTGGGTAGAAACTTCGTCAAGTGCGTCCGTTTTCCTGTAAAAAGTGAGTGATATTGTTGTCGGGTATAATTAGAAAATCCGTTGTCATGTTTCAAATAGAGCCTGAATTCACAGGAAAACCATTATGAGCCTGCAAGTACAGATTACCCTTCGCACTCGCAAGCTGGGCGTTTTGATCCGAGACGCTCGTATGGCGGCGCGCAAAACTGTCACAGAAATGTCCAAGGCGATGGGTATTTCGGTTGCCTTGTTGCGTGCTTATGAAGAAGGCCGAAAGGCGCCTTCTTTGCCGGAGCTGGAAGTATTGGCTTTTTATCTAAATTTGCCAATCCAGCATTTTTGGAGCAGTGAAGCCCTGTCCGATGATCGTGCCCGTACTGAGCCAATCAATTTGGCGCAGCTTGTATCGCTGCGCCAGCGTATCATTGGGGCGATGTTGCGTCAAAAGCGCCTGCAAACAGGTGTGTCGATTAAAAATCTTTCCTTGGAGACCGGCATATCCCAGGGCCGCTTGAATGGTTTTGAGCAGGGTGAGCATGCCATTCCATTACCAGAATTGGAGGCGATCCTATCGCTAGTTGGCGGGCGTGTTGAGGCTTTTTTCGACCAGAATGGGCCGGTGGGTAAGTGGATGAATGACCAGGCGGCCATGCAGGAATTTTTAAAACTATCCCCAGAACTGCGTGCTTTTGTTTGTTCGCCGGTTAACCGGCCATACCTGGAACTGGCTCTCAATTTGAGCCAACTTTCCACAGAGAAGTTGCGCGCTATTGCCGAAAATCTGCTGGAGATCACGCTTTAGAAAGTCATTTACTGGCGTGCGATTTTATTTTGGATGAGGAAACAATATGCCCATCTTGGATCTAAAAGAACTGGCTCAAAATGCGACCAGTGTATATCAGTCAGGTGATTTTATTAACGCAGCCCGTCTTTATGGCGAAGCTGCGTCTGTTTTTCTAGATCAGGGTCAGGATTTGGATGCTGCGGAATTAAAAAATAACCAGAGCGTGGCTCTTCTACGCGCCGGAGATGCTCAGGGTGCTTTTGAAGCGGCGCATGGCACGCCCGCAGTGTTTTTTGCCAGCGGGGATTCGCGCAGGGAAGGAATTGCCTTTGCCAATGAAGCAGCCGCCCTGGCTGATTTGGGTCGCACGGATGAAGCCTCAGGTATTTATCAACGCGCTGCAGATGCATTAGAAAAAGCTGGGGAAGATCAAATGCGGGCCACTGTAATGCAAGCCCTGTCTTTGATTCAATTGCGGAAAGGTAAAGCCCTGGAAGCCCTGCTTTCGATGCAACTTGGCCTGGCAGGTGTCAGGCATCCGACCTTGAAACAAAAAATTCTGCGAAGTTTATTGCGATTGCGCGTATGATAAATACCAATCTCGCAGTTCGAATTGCAAACCAATCCGATCAGACCGCGATTGCTAACTTAATTTACTTTGAAGCGCATGTTCACAGGCATCTGGATTGGCGTGGGCCGCTTGAGTGGCTCGGTACCCAGGAATATTGGGTGCTTGAGCAAAACAATTCGATCGTGGCTGCGCTAGCCTGCCCACCTGATCCTGCTGGTGTGGCCTGGCTGCGTTTATTTGCTCATTCAGCAGATTTGACGCTTGCGTTGGCCTGGAAGAGCCTGTGGGAAAATGCCAAAACCAGTCTGGTAACCCGGGATTTAAGGGTGGCTGCCATCACCGTTGCGGATTGGTTTTGTGAACTTCTTTTAGAAAGCGGATTTT
>CAZLJB010000009.1:0-23216 GCA_964559195.1 uncultured Anaerolinea sp.
AGATAGCTTCAGGTGACTGGAGTTCAGACGTGTGCTCTTCCGATCTCAACACCGGGAACCAGGTGTGGGTATTGTCATAAATGTATTTGTATTCGAGCACAAACTTATTTGCCAGGATCTGCCATAACAGGGCACCTTTCTGACCAGGGATTGGGATGGCGAGCAGCCGTTTATAGAACAGCTCTCCCAGCATGTTTTCCGCCGCGCCTTCGGCGCTGTAGGCCATACCAGCCAGGAGAACGAGAAAGGAAATAGCCCCCAGCCATTTTCGCCAGGCAGGTGGGTTGGTATTCCAGGCAGGTAGTGTTACAGCAGTTAATAGAAGTCCAATACTGGCAAAAAAAGCGGTGTAAGTGGGGAAGCAAAAGACACAATATTCATTTCCCAGTGCAGCCCAGGCGTGGATTCCAAAAAAAACGATCAGTAAGAAAGATAAAAAGGCCGCTATTTTCAAGTTTTCGGCTTTTAGTTGTCCTTTTTTGGGCCAAAAAACCCAGGATGCCAGGCTGCCTGCCAGGGCGGCAAAGTGATAGCGAAAGGCCAGAAAAAAACTTGCCAGCCTGAATTCAACAGGATTATCTGGATTCCAGGTTGGGATTGTTTTGGGTTGGAACCAGGCTTTCAAGAATTCGAATGGCAGCCACCGGGCCCAAAGCTTTAAAATATTAGGCCAAAAGACCAGATGTAACCCACCAAAGGTGACCAATAACCCAGCCAGTGACCAAATGGCCGCCTTCCAGCCGCGGGCCCAGCAAAGGTAAATTACCAGAAATGGCAGCAGGGGCAGCAGGTTAATGCGCACCATAACTGTGCAGCCGGCCAACAGTCCGCCACTCAATAATTGCCAGGGCTTGCGATCTGATCCGAGGCTGAACCACATTGTCCATACCAACAGGCAGGCAACCAGACCCTGGGAAGCGGCCTGAGCGTACATGCGCGCAGCAGCCGGATTGAATGCAAATGTTAATATGACTATGCCTGCAATCCAGCGGCCCCCCAACCTTCTGGCCGTCAACCAAAGACCGGGTAATGTCAGCGCGCCAAGCGCAAATGCCAGCATTCGTCCGGTGCGTAGGCCGGGGCCGAATAGTTTTTCAATCCACCCGGGTATGAGAAATGCCAGCGGCATCTGGTTGGTCCAGGCGCCGTAATCTTGAAAAGGAGCATAACGGCCGTTGACAAACAGCCAACCTTTGTAAAGATATAGGCCTTCGTCCAGGACAGAGATCTGGTTGTGAACCAGTTGCCAGAGCATGAGCAGGTAAGTTGCCATCCCCGCAACAGCCAACAGGTCGGCTAGAACTGGCCGGCCTTGGAAATAACGAAGTATCTTTCGGGTTATGGACATGATGGTGAAGATTTCTTTGCCCGAGTTTAAATTGCAAGCACGGGAGCCGGAAACGTATCCCGGTTACTTCCGGGTCAAGCGTTGTATATCAGCTTCAACCATCATTTCAACCAGGGCTTTGAAACTGGTCGAGGCTGTCCATCCCAACTCTGCTTTGGCTTTGGATGGGTCTGATATCAGCAAGTCAACTTCAGCTGGACGGTAGAAGCGTGGATCCTGGATTACGTAATCCTGATAATTCAGTCCCACAAAACCAAAAGCTACTTCGCAGAATTCGCGCACAGAATGGGTTTCACCAGTCCCGATTACAAAACTATCAGCATGTGCGTGCTGGAGCATCATCCACATGGCCTGGACGTAATCGCCTGCAAACCCCCAGTCCCGTTGGGCTTCAAGATTGCCCAATCGCAATTCTTTGGCGTGCCCAAACTTAATTTTAGCGACAGTATTTGAAATTTTCCGTGTAACAAATTCCAGGCCTCGCCGCGGACTTTCGTGGTTGAACAAAATACCTGAGGTTGCGAACATGTCAAACGATTCACGATAATTTACCGTGATCCAGTGACCATAGACCTTGGCTACGCCGTATGGTGACCTTGGGTAAAAGGGAGTGGATTCGCTTTGAGGGACTTCGACCACCTTGCCAAACATTTCGCTGGATGAAGCCTGGTAAAACTTGATTTGGGGATTGACAAGGCGGATGGCTTCCAGGATGCGCGTAACCCCCAGACCAGTGGCTTCGGCAGTCAATAAAGGTTGGCTCCAGGAGGTGGGTACGAAAGATTGTGCTGCCAGGTTGTATACTTCGTCGGGTTTATATTCCTCAATCAATGCAACCATGGAGGATTGGTCATGAAGATCACCCTGGGTAATAATAATATCATCCTGGATGTGTTCAAGACGTTCCATGGTCACAGTGCTCGATCGGCGCACCATGCCAATGACTTGATAGTTTTTTTTGAGCAAGAGCTCAGCCAGGTAAGAACCATCCTGACCGGTAATACCGGTGATAATAGCAACAGGCATTCGTATCTCCTTGAAAATTTCAATTGATTCAGCGGTATCCCGAGAGAAGGCAGGATCAATTCTCGAACGATAAATTATAACCGAGATGATGGCTTAATTATTTTTTTATCCCAAACGATGCTTTGCACCAAAGCCAATCGCCCAAAACAAGCAGTATGGAAAGAGCGATTGCGAGCGTAAGTGTGTTGCGAATACCAATATTGAAACCAAAACTTAGGTAGCGCCAGGTATACCAATGGCCAAATGTCAACAGGATGATGGCTTCGACACCACAGATCCGCCAAAACCAGCGCCTGGCTGTTCCTTGTAGTTGTGTGAAGGAAAGAACGGCCAGCATTGCCATCCAAACCAACAGAATCACGCGATAGCGGGGGTTATCCCATTGGTCTCCTCCACCTCGCAATGCCGCAATGAGGATCCATCCCCAAACCAGACAGCTTATCCATAACCACTGTCTGCGGCGCTGGCTGGCGGGCAGTGACCAGGCTGCCATGGGCGAAAAAGCCAGCAAGGGCAGAAGCAGGTACCAGCCGATGGCGCGACCCCCCCCCAGAATTTGCCAGAACGGGATGCCTGGTTCAAAAATGACGGCTGGCAGCACGGGTTGAAGCACGCCATAAATCGCTACGAAGGGAAGCGCCAAAAAGGGCGGTAAGGCCTGAAAAAGTAGCTGAACAATACCGGAGCTGCGTCCCAATAGGTAGGCATTCCAGCGCGTGGTTTCACGAGCCCAACTACCGATGACCCCTAATAAGCCACCGCTTTTGACTGTCACCAGGGAGTTCCAACTGGCTGTCAATACCAGCAAGGCCAGCACCAGCAATCCCAATCCGCCGGCTATGACCTGCCAGGGGATCTTGCGCTCAGATAAGGAATCTGTGGATTGAGTGGAAAAATACAACCAACCTGCCAGGCCAACCAGTGTCACAACGACAAAGCCTGGTGAAATCAGCAGCATACCAGTTATCCCAATCAGTATCCAAAGCCAGGGAGATTTTTTTCGAGTCGCCAGCCATTCTGTCAATCCATAAAATGCCATGGCAATAAAAGTCATCAAGAATGGCTCGCGCATTTGCGCGGCTCCAAGCAAGATGGCTTCCGGATAAAAGGCGAAAATAAGAGCACACAGCAGCGCAGTTTTATCTTCTGATTGTGATCTGGGGCAGCCTGGATCAGGATCTGTGCCTGTCGAGTTGGCCAGGCGTTGGGCAGATAAAAATACAAATAAAACCCCCAGGGCTCCGGTTAAAGCAGCCAGTAGAACAATCAGCAAAGGCTGGTGTATACCTGCTGATAAGTATCGATACACGAATGCGCTAAGCCAGAGCAGCCCGCCGTATTGGTCCGACGAAAATTTTTCATCAAAGGCGCGTGAAAGCGGTTTGGCTGATTGGGCCAGATTCCAGGCTTGTGTGTCGCGCCGGTAAGCATCGAAAAAAAGATATCCGGCCTGTTGAGGTTTACTTGCGTAGCCTACCTGCGGTAGAAGGCTTGAGGCTGTCAGTCCCAGACCAAAGCGTAGCAAAAAAGCAAAAACCATGATGACATATATTGAACGTTTCATCTATTTCAACTCTTCCTGACAGAGAGATGGTGATTCCAACCATTTACCAGCCATTGTGAAACTACCAGAACCACAAGCGTTTGAAGCGGCGCTAAAAAACGCGGATTATCACCGTGTTCTGCCAGGGTTTGCAGGATGGATGTAATCCAAATAGCACTGAGTGCGAACCAGCTGAAAAGAACAGGTTTAGACCAGCTGCGGAATTTTGGCCAAAACATTGCGAACGAACCAAGTAGAAAAATCAGATTAAGCCCAAACAATCCGGCGCGTTCAACCAGCATAAGAATGTTTGCCAGGCTTCGGATGGCAGGGTTTAGGATGGTTTCTGGCAGCCAAAAGACACCGACCTTCCAAAACCATCCCCAACCCAATGCCAGGTTTTTTAAATAGAGCCATGGGTGTTCCCTGATTAGACGGCTGGATATTTGACCCATTACGCGACCCAATGAAAAATAATTCAACCTGGTTTGAGTCATCAAGGTTGGGATGGCATCCCAGATGGTATTGACAGGTGAACCCGTGCGGGCGATATGATCGGCGCGGAATTGTAAAAAGGTGGTGCGGATGGCTGCATATTCATCGGGGGCCAGTTCAAAAAAGCTGCTTGTATGATTTACCAGGTGATAACCACCGATGGAATCCAATCCAAGGATATTGAATTGAGAATAAACAAAATTGACCCACAACAGCAGCGTCAGGAGTGCTGGCAGTGAAATCAGCAAAGCCGTGCCCAGCCGAATTTTTATGGGTAAGTTTCGCTGAAAAACAAACAAAAAAAAAGCTCCCAAAAAGGGAATGAAGGCAAACAAGGGACGGGTCAAAGCCAGTGCAGCGGCTGCCAGTCCCAGCACGAAAGAAATCAACAGCAAGTTGGTTACCGGTTGGCTCCAGGATTGGGCTGGTCCGGGTGAAGCCTGGTTGGCTGAATGGATCCAATCATCCTGTTTATTAAATAAAAAAATCAGGCCTGCCAAAATAAAAAAAAGAAAAAATGTCGCAAGAGCTTCTGAAAGTAAGGTGGCTTCAAAAAAAACCTGACCCAGGTTCAGGGTGTGTGTCAGGCCCATCAACCCAGCGAACCAGGCTCGCCGGCTGATACGCCAGGCAATATAAAAAACCATTAATGTGGTTAACAACCCCAGGCACAATTGAAGAACATAAACTGACTCAGGGGTGCCGGCCAACATTAAGAAGATGGGGTAACCCGGAGTACGTGTGCCATTGTAGCGTTCAAAGCCGTTATTGTTTTTAAGCGAACTGGCCAGGTGCAGATAGGTTGGCGTGTCATTGCCCTGGGCCAAGGGATAAACAGCCCAGATAGTAAGACGTACTAGAATAGCCACGACCAATACTATCCAAAGCCATGTCCAAAAAGTTCGACGCTGGTCGTTCAAAACCACATCCTTCCCGTCACGCTGCGGCAACTGCTTGTGGGATTCCTAGTAAGTTTATGCAGTGACATTATTCTGGGAAGCCATCCAGAATGCGCCTGGCGCGTTCTGTCCACGAATATTTTTGTGCATCTATGCGAGCCTGCTGCGACAGTCTTTCACGGAGCTGTGGGTTATCCAACAATGCCTGTAAAGCTGTTTCCCAGGCGGGTAGGTTTTCCGGAGTGCAAAAAACGGCGTTGCTTTCGTTTAATATTTCATGAAAAACTGGCAGGTCTGATGCTAAAATGGCGCGCCCGGTCGCCAGGTATTCAAACATTTTCATCGGGCTTGAGATTTGGGCCGAGTGGCCCAACCCGCTTGAGATTCCGATTTCGAGACTGTAAGGCATTAATAGCACATCTGCTGCTGCTTGATAAACCGGCAGCAATGCGTTCGGGACAAATCCGCAGAAAGTCAGATTGGATACGTTAACAGCCTTCGCTTTCCACATTTCAACATCGGCGGGTTTGCCTCCCGCCCATACAAACCGGATTCCTTTATGTTGGAAGGCTTCAGCCAATTTGATAAATAAGTCGACCCCACGGCCCGCATAAAGATGACCGGTGCAGACGACAGTTGGGGCTTCCGGCAGGTCAAGGGCTTTCCGCGCCGCCACCGGGTCGGGAAGGTTTTCAAAGCGTTCAGGTTCAACGCCATTGGGGGCCAGGATGACATCGCTGTTCCGTAAATAAGATCCAAACCGCTCAGACAGGGCATCTTTCAATGCCTGCGTGATGACCGTCATCCGTTTTATACCTTTAAAATCTCGGAAGTAACGAAACCAGAGTGGACCGATGCGCCCTGATGGCAGGTCGTGCATTTCTAATAGCACAGGCAGTCCGTTCATCAATCCCAGGACGGCAGATTGCAAAGGCCAAACGTAAAGCAGCTCAGGTTTGAGATTCTTTGCCCTGTGCACGGCCGAAAGGAAAAATAAACGACGTGAGGCGCTAGGCAGATACTCCAGCTGAAATTCTTTCTGCAGGCCGTAGTAAGTGGCAATATCTATCCAAGGGTTCTGGCCGTTTTCATGACCTTCCAGAGGTACGATCATCGTTACGTCATGCCCAAGTTGTGCAAGCGCGTGAATGGCTTTCATGGCTTGCAAACTATTCGCTACGTTCGATGGAACTTGTGAGCCTGAAATGGCAACTATTTTCATAAAAGACGCTCCGTATATCAATCCAGGATTAATGACTGGCGCTTGATTTCGCTAAAACCACGCCAAATGGTAACACCAACCGATACAATAAAATAGGATGAAAGAATACCCGCCAGCGCGAGGTAGCCCAGTTGGGGTACAAGGGTGAAAATCAGGACCAATTCAACCAGCCCTGCCAGCAGTGACACCAGGACCGGATAACCCGGTTTGCCGAGCGCCAGTAAAAGAGGCCGATTCCATTGAAAAATACTGGCAAAGCCATAACCCACCAGCAAAATCAACAAAGCCGGATAAGCCGGGCGAGCCTGTTCGCCGTATAAAAGCGGCAGCAAATACCAACCTGTCAGTGCCAGAAAACTACCTATTCCAATCACGGCAGATGCAGTGATCGCGCTCACGCGCCGAAGAATCTGGCGGGTGGCATCCCATTGCTTTTGAGCTACGGTCCGGCTGATTTCCGCGTATGTTGGCCAGATGAGTGGATCTAACGGTAAAAGGATCAGGTTGATTAAAGATTGTGCGAGCTTAAAATAGCCAACCTGAGTGGTGTTCAATAAGGCAGCCAGGTAAAGAGGAATATTGTCACGGGTAAACAGGTTTACCGTACCGTTTAGATTGGTATTCAGCATAAACATAAACATACTTTTTCGGTTCGGAAGGGAGTTGAAGGGCACCTTCCACCAGTCCGATTCCAGGGTTTTTCCCAACTCACGCACAGCCAGGAATGCCAAACCGATTCCGTTAATGCTTTTGCCGGTAACATAAGCCAGTATAACGCCAAAAATCCCCTGGTTGTTTAAAAAAGCGTAAAGGATCAACCCGGCCGTTGCGATACTTTGAATGACATTAATGCGTGCGATCCAATCAAAGCGCCGCAGCGCTTGCAGCACACCGGTTGAGCTTTCAGCGATTAAATTACTGAGTAAAATCAAGCCATAAAAAAGGAATAACGGTGCAGTTTGCTGGTTTTTTGCGAAATTAATCGCTGCCCAGGGAGTAAGCAGCAGCAACACCAGATAAGCAAGAATGGATGTGGTGGACTCTACCAACATGGCAGTTTTTACCACCACCGCGGCCTCCATTTTTTTCGTCCGCTCTGGCTCGAGACCGGGTTGAAGTCTGGGCAGGGCCTCGCCCAGGCGTTTGACCACTACTTCGCTCATACGGAAGGTCAACAGGCGATTGATATTCGATGCAAACGTAATGACTGTGGTTACCAGGCCCCAATCGGAAATCCCGATCAACCGCACTGCCAGGATGCCTTGTGCAAATCCGAGCGTGGCAGCGATAAGGTTGCCGCTCAGTAAATGCCCGCTGTTCTTGATCACCCGTTGAAGTGTAGCGTCCTCGCGCCAGAGTGCACCTGTTTGCTGGTAGAGCCTGTTGATGCGAGAAGACACTATTTTGAGCCAGGAACTCACAGAGTCAAGACCTTATTTGCCCAGGAGCGTTCAGCCAAATACCATTCGATCAGTTTTTGTGTGCCACGGCGCATATCGTATTCCGGAGACCAGTCCAAAAGCTCGCGCGCCTTGGTAACATCAGCCCAGTTGGTAAACATGTCAGCCGGGTTGGCGGGCCCATGGATAATTTCTGCCCTTTTGCCCGTTAGATCCTCAATAAGTGTTACCAGGGCGTTGATTGAAATGACCTCGTGACCGCCCAGATTGATGGTGGTGTGTCCAAGGGGTTTGAGTGCCGAGATGATGCCGCGCGCGATGTCGTCAACATATGTAAACCCGCGGGATTGTTCCCCGTCACCAAATATATGCACCGGGCGCCCTTCGATGATCCACTGCACGAAGCGGAATAGTGCCAGATCAGGGCGTCCAGCAGGGCCATAAACCGTGAAGAAACGCAGCACGGTGATGTTCAGATCATAGAGATGGTGGTAGGCGTGGGTCATGGCCTCCGCACCCTTTTTGCTGGCTGCGTATGGCTGGAGGGGTTCACTGCTGGAGGCTGTTTCAGGGGTTGGGTAGGATGGGTTGGCGCCATAAATGCTGGAGGTTGAGGCCAGTATGAATGTCCCTGAGCCGGTTAAACGGCAAATCTCCAGCATATTCAACGTTCCGGTTATATTTGAGTCAACAAATATCCAGGGATTTTCAACGCTATAGCGCACCCCGGCGCGGGCGGCAAGATTGATCACGCCGTCAAATTTTTGTCCTTCAAACAGCGAAATGACATCCTTATGAGAAATATCAGCCAGATGAAAATCAAATCCCGGTTTGGTTTGAAGTTTTCCCAGGCGATATTCTTTCATACGGGGGTCATAGGCATCATTCATGTTATCGATGCCTGTGACGGTATGGCCTTGCTCAATAAGAATTTCAGATGTGCGCGCGCCGATAAAGCCGGCAGCTCCTGTAACAAGATAGTGTCCCATGGTACCCTGATTTCCGATAAAGAATAAACCCCGGAATAATTTCACCGGGGTTGTAGAACTTAAAGACGCACGACTTTTGGATTGTCTTTGCCGCCGAAGGCACTGAGCGCATTACGGCTGTCGAAAATGAAGGAGGCAGCCTTTATGATTGAAGCATAATCATACGAGCTGTGATTGGTGATGATCACAACTGCATCGGCATTTGCCACCTCTCTCATCAGCTCGGCATCAGCGATGCTTTCCATTTTCCAACCATCGTGCTCGTGGTGAATGTGGGCGATATGCGGGTCATGATATTCCACAATGGCGCCTTTTTTGCGAAGCAGGCCAATTACATCCAGGGCGGGAGATTCGCGCACATCGTCAATATCGGGCTTGTAGGCCACGCCCAACACAAGTACTTTATTCCCTTTGAGTGTCTTACTTCTGTCGTTCAGGGCTTCAAGTATACGGCTGACGACGTAACGCGGCATATTGGTGTTGATTTCGGAGGCAAGTTCAATAAACTTGGCATTGTAATTCAGAGCTTTCATTTTCCAGGATAGGTAGAGCGGGTCAATCGGGATGCAGTGACCGCCCAGACCAGGGCCAGGAGTGAATTTCATAAAGCCGAAAGGTTTGGATGCAGCAGCGTCAATGACTTCCCAAACGTCCACACCCAATCGTTCGCACATCAGCGCCAGTTCGTTAACCATCGCAATATTGATCATACGGAAGGTGTTTTCTAGTAATTTGGCCATTTCGGCAGCTTCAGGTGAAGAAACCGGAACAATAGTTTGAAGGGCCCCGGAATACCAGGCAGTGGCTACTTCCACGCAGTTTCCGGTCATTCCACCCAGCACCTTTGGGGTATTGTAGGTGGTCCAATCCTCGCGACCCGGGTCTACCCGTTCGGGGGAGAAGCAAACAAACAGGTCTTCACCGACAATCAAATTGGGCTTGCCTGCGTGTGGCGCAAGCAGCATTGGAACCATCAGTTCACGGGTGGTGCCTGGATAGGTGGTCGATTCGAGCACAATCACCATTCCGGCATGAACATATTTTGCCAATTGTTCGGTGGCAGACAAGATAAAAGACATGTCTGGATCGCCAGTCTGCCGCAGTGGTGTGGGCACACAAATACTGACAGCATCCATTTCTGCCAATTCGGCAAAATCGGCGCTCATGTTGAGTTTGCCAGCCTTGTGCAGTCTTTGCACGGTTTCAGACGGCACATCCTGGATGTAAGAAACGCCTTTATTAAAAGTATCCACTTTTCGCATATCGGGGTCGATGCCGAGTACGTTAAATCCTTTTTCTGCGAATACGACTGCGAGTGGCATACCTACATAACCCATGCCCAGAATACCGATCCTGGCTGTTTTATCCTGCAGTTTTTTGATTAAAGTTTCTTTTGTTGACATATTTTCCTTTTCTCACCGTTTTTTCTATCGATGAGTGAGCCTGGTGAAGAGAATGATGGGTTTAATTAAAAAAGGTTCAATTGTTTCGGATCTATACTATTTTCATCCGAGACGGGTCTTAGATCAGGGGCGGGTTGCGCCGATTTTGCGATTTCTTTGCGCGCCGTTTCCAAAAGTTTTGGCAGCCTGGCGAAATCTGCCAGAATGGTGGGTTTAAGCGCTGCCTGATGTAATGCAGCCGCCGGGTGGAACATAGCAATCACAAACCTGTCATTGATCCGGCACATTTGACCGTGGATCTGGCTTATTTTTACGCCAGGCATGAATTTTGCCATTGAAAATCGCCCAAGTGTAATAATAATTTTTGGCCTGATGGCTGCAATTTGTCGTTCAAGGTAAAGGTTGCATGCCGCCAATTCTTCAGGCAGTGGGTCACGGTTTAAAGGCGGGCGACATTTTACCACGTTGCAGATCCACACATCTGTGCGTTTCAAGCCCGCCTGCCCAAGCAGTTCAACAAGAAACTTACCCGCTGCGCCAATAAACGGTCTTCCTTGTGCATCTTCGGTTGCTCCTGGGCCTTCACCAATTAACATAATCTCAGCATTGGCAGGACCTTCCCCGGGAACCGACATGGTACGGGTGGTATGCAAGGGGCAGCTTGTACAAACAGATACCTCGTTGGCGATTTGAGACAGGGTTTCTTGAGCTGTCACGGAAAACCTCCTAAAGCAATTTCAGCCGGTGTTCTCTGGTCGTAACTGGGATTATCAGCCCGAATTGGAGTTGGTCAGGTCGAAGGTCATCAATAAGGCATCTTCGCCATTATTCTTGTAATACCCTGATCTGCGCCCTACAATTAAGTAGCCAAAATCCGTATACATTTTTTGTGCAGCCAGGTTGCCGGCGCGTACTTCGAGATGATAGATACGCGCTCCTTCGGCGTATGCTGCTTGCATACCTGTTTGCAGGAGCAGTTTTCCGATACCCTTTTCGCGGAAATTCGGATGTACGGCGATCGTCGCAATGTGTGCTTCGTCCAGTACTCTCCAGATAACCATTGCTGCTAGCACTTGTTCTTTTCCATCGGCATCGCGGTGTTCATCCGATTCTGCCACCCAGCAGCGGGCATTCGGATTAACCAATTCGACTTCAAATGCGGCCGGTGGCCAGGGTTGGCTGAAGCTTAATTCGTCGATGTGAGATACACTGTGCAAATCTTCAGCCGTCATTACGCGAATCTTCATGCAGGGTCGTTTCCCTGTAAACCCGTTTGAACGGTTGCCGGGCCCCCGCTTGGGATTGGCTCTGCCAGATGCAAGTAGATCGGTGCAAGACTGGAAACATCGTCCACTTTGCCAGCCTGCCAGCGGAGAAATGCGAGTTCGGCCAGGATAGCCGGGCGGCGGGTGCTCAGCGCAGGAGAAATAAGCCGGATGTGCGCGTTCTTTTTCAAAGTCAGTCGCTCGACAGCATTGAGATCGCCACAAACAATCGAATCATCTTTTATGACGCCGCACAAGGCTTCGGCGGTCATGATGGATGGGTTGCCCTGGGATATCCAGCTCGAATTTGCCGAATACCAACCCACAGCCAGACGTTCCCGACCGGCGGGAAGGATGCAAACCAATGGCCGGCTGCTCAATGGTTGGCTGGCAGCCACCACATCCAAGGTATTGATCCCGATTGTAGGTAGAAATCTGGCATAAGCCAGGCCCTTTATGAAAGATAACCCCACACGCAGTGATGTAAAGGAGCCTGGGCCAATTGCCACACCCAGAGCCTTGATCTGATCGATCCGAATCCCGGAATGTTTGAGCAGATCGACCACTGCAGGGGCTAATTCCACGGTGTGGCGGGCTGGGCTTGTCCAAATGGATTCGCCCAATACCCGGGCACCATCGTAAAGTGCCAGGCCAATTTGCGGAGTGGATGTATCAACGGCAAGCAGCATTAATCGGTTCCAAAACTTGACTTAAGGAATTCGTTTATTAAGCTAATATATCGCAACCCGACCGGTAAGAATGTAAATTCCCGGCGATCTTCATCAACATATTCAAGCTGGATCCAGAGTCTTTCACCAGGTAATAACTCAAGCAAGCGTTCAGGCCATTCGATCACCAGGGGCCCGCTGCTCAGCATTGCGTCAAGGTCAAGTTCTTCGGCTTCATTAATGGATTCAACCCTGTAAGTGTCGAAGTGAAAGAGCTGGCAGTTATCAGCTCGCCGGTAGACATTGACAAGTACAAAGGTGGGGCTGGATACAGCATCCAGTGAGCCCCAGCCTGCAGCCAGGCCTTGAACAAAGGTAGTCTTTCCGGCTCCCAATTCTCCCTGCAAACATACGACATCGCCAGGACGTAGATTGGCCCCCAGGCGAATTCCCATGCGGCGGGTTTGTTCGGGGCTGTGGCTGATAAAATCAAATTTATTTGTAGTTAAGTCAGGCATGTGAAGCACCACGTTATTAAGGAATTATATCAGTCTCAGACGGGGTATACGTCCAGGAAGGGTATTCAATCCATCCTGATCCATGGTTATTTATCTAAAAAGCTGGAATTTATGTGCCCTAATCTTGAGAATAAAAGACTTGAAGGTTTTTATTGATTGCCGCCCAAGCCAAGTTTTTCACCAATTACATGGGCAATTTCCATCGATGAATTGGGGCGGGCAGCCTGCCGACAGGCTTCCACTACTTTTTCCCGTTCGGCCGGGTTATTAACCCATTCTCGCAAGGCCGAGACAACTCGTTGAGGTGTGGGAGCCCAGATGCCTGCGCCTTCATCCACGGTGTAGGTGACATTACCATCTTCTTGCCCGGGTAATTTTGAGAAGAGAATAATCGGCAGGTGTGCATTAAAAGCCTCTGCAATGGTGCCTGGCCCGGCCTTGGTGACCAGGACATCAGCCGCGCGCATAAAATCTGGCATATCGCGGGTAAAGCCATAGATCAGGGTGGGCACCTGCCAATGTGTCTTTTCCAGACTGGACTTCAGACGTTCATTACGCCCGGCGACGACCACCAGTGCCACATCCAGACCGGAATCTGCGATGGCGCGCGCAGTTTGGCCAAGTGGTCCCATACCTTCGCCCCCTCCAACAGCCAGCACAATGAATTTGTCTTGTGGCCAACCCAGTCTTTCACGCAGGGTGGCTTTTTCGCCACTGGCTACACAATATTTGCGTGCCACAGGTTGGCCAACCACTGTAACAATCTGAGATGGCATGCCATATTGGATGGCTTTGAGGCGGGCGATTTCAGTGGGTACCAGGATAGCATCTGAGCGCTTGTCGAACCATAAGGCATGCGTGGTTACCATATCGGTGACGACGGTGATGAAGGGTGGTCGGTTTTTACCGAGGGCTTTTAATATCCAGGAAACTGCCAGAGGGTGCACCGTAACAACCAGATCGCTGGGATGATGGCGGATAATATTGCGGGCTGTGCGTGCGGCTACTGGCCACAAGGTGGCTGAAATAGCGCGCGCCTGAGGTCTTCCATCTGTGACTCGGAAGCTGGCCCCCCATAACTGAGGCGCCAGCACCATGTATGGATACCAATCAGGCATGCGGTTGAGGGGGCGGGGAGCATAATCTTTGAAGATATCGACCTTTTCACAGGTAAACGTGTCGGCGTATTCCATCTCCAAGGCTTCAATAATGGCTTCGGTGGCGGAACGATGCCCACCACCCGTATCTGAGAACAAAAATAATATATGAGGTTTTCTATTTGGAGTTGACATGCTCTTCTCCGTTGATATTTTCAGGGTCAGGTGCCAGAATAGTTTTTGTGCGACGGGCGAGTTCGCGGCGTGTCAACATGACCCGGTGCCCGCAATTGCGGCATTCCAGACCTATGTCAGCTCCCAGGCGGGTCACTTTCCACTCGAACCCGCCGCAGGGGTGTGGTTTGCGCATGCGTATGATGGTGTTGATTTGCAGGTCAGGAAGCATATTATCTTGTAAAACCTGGAAAGGGAAGGTTTGATCAAAATTATACCGTAAGTGCCGTAACGTTTAATTTTAGCAATTCTCATTTTGAACGGAAGGATATGAAAGGGAAGAAATTTGGGGTGTTTTTAGGAAGCGAAGCTTCCTAAAAACACCCCAAACCCCGTGAAAAAAACCAACCTGGGAATTAGGGAACAGCTGGTTTTATTCTGAATGCTTTGCTGAGTTATGATAAAATTAAATGTTCAGAAATCTGTTTGGAGGAAAATGATGAGTGACGATACCTATGATGTTGAAATTGCTGGCCTTAAACGTAGTCTGCGTTTGTTTCAAATCGCACCCGGACTGAGGATCGCTATTTTGAATATTTTGGGGGATACTGAGCTTGTTCAGGCTACTAGCAAAGCTTTGGCTAAAAAACTCCAATCCCTGGATTACGATATTCTTGTTACAGCTGAAGCCAAATCCATTCCCCTGGCTTATGCGCTTTCTGTTGAAACTAAAAAACCATACGTGGTTTTGCGTAAATCCTATAAACCCTATATGGGCGAAGCTATCCGGGCCGAGACGCTTTCGATCACGACCGGACAACCACAAACTCTGATCCTGGATGAAAAAGACAAGGCCCTGGTGAATGGTAAAAAGGTCATTATTGTTGATGATGTGATCAGCACAGGCTCAACATTGCAGGGCATGCGCATGATCCTGGATAAAGCCGGCGGAAAGGTGGTTGCTGAAACCGCTATCATGACCGAAGGTGAAAAATCCCAGTGGTTGCAAATCATTGCGCTTGGACATTTGCCCTTGTTTACAGATTAACTTTTTGAGGTGATGGTGCTTCATCAAAGAGTGCAGAAAGGCTTAGCCTTTCTGCACTCTTTGATATCTAAACAGAAACCTTTGCTGATTAATCAGTCGTCGCCTGCGCCAATTCAGCGGCGTCAAAATTGACTTCTTCACGCCCAGTCAGTTTCTCATCCACCTTGCGAACGACCAGATTGAGGTGCCCGGCGTGGGCTACGAAATCTACATCATCTGCCGGGATGGTAAGTACCGGGCAAAGTGTAAAATTTTTGATCCAATTTTCATACAACTGGTTCAAGCTGCTCAAATATTCTGGCGTGATTGAGCGTTCGTAGACCCTGCCGCGGTTTGAAATGCGGCTCATAAGTGTGGAAACGGAAGCACGCAGGTAAATGACAAGATCTGGGGGAGGCAGAAACCGGATGACCGTATCATACAATTCTCGATAGGTGGCAAAGTCCCGTGGATCGATGTAGCCCTGTAAGAACAGGTTTTGAGCAAAAATTTCTGCGTCCTCGTAAACACTGCGGTCCTGGATAACCGAGGTTGGGTGGTTCGCGATGAGATGGTGGGCTCCCAGGCGATGTGTGAGAAAAAAAACCTGTGAATGGAAGGCCCAGGCGGACATGTCCTGATAAAAATCCACCAGGTAGGGGTTTTCTGAGACTGGTTCAAAAAATGGTTCCCAGGCCATTTTTTTGCACAATAAATCCACCAGGGTGGATTTGCCCACTCCAATATTTCCTGCAATTGCAACAAATTTTTTCATAAACATATCCCGGTCTGGCTTCCACAATGGGGGGCCAGTATATAATTATTTTGGAATTTCCCCGGCCAATTCCTTGTCAATAATCTGTTGAAAGACTTCGTAGGGTTGGGCGCCAACGACTGCCAATCCGTTTACAAAGAAAGTTGGTGTAGAGCTTACTCCCAGGCTGGATCCATATTTATAGTCCGCATCAACATCCTTCTTACTGAGATGTTCACTCATGCACTTGTTAAATAGGTCAACATTCAGGCCCAGTTCAGTGGCATACTGCGTGTAAGCTGCTGTGCCAAGCCCGTTTTTTCCTTCAAACAGAGCATCATGATACTTCCAATAGGCATCCTGCTGACCTGCACAATTAGCGGCTTCGGCTGCCGCTCCGGCTTCGGGGTGAATGGAATACAATGGAAAGTCCTTGTACACAAAGCGGATTTTGTCCTTGTAATCTATCAATAAACGTTTATACACTTGTTGATACCAGCTGATGCAGTAAGGACACTGAAAATCGCTGAACTCAACGATGGTGACAGGCGCATTCTTTGGTCCGAGGGATGGGTCGTTATCCGTGGCAACGTTGTAGCGCTGAACATTTTGGTTGACAGTGACCTGACTGTTGGAGGTTGGCGCCTGTCCCCAGAGCAGCCAACCTGTGCTGAGTCCAACCAGGAAAACCAGAGGTAGGGTCAGCCAGATGGTCAGGTTCTTCGACATGGGGACGGGCCGTTTCAGCGGGCGTTTGACTGTGACGCGGCGAACGGACGGTGCGGTAGGTGCCAAATTTTCAGCGACAGGGCTGTTCTCAGCAAGGTCGGAAAAGGCATCGTTCGAATTAAAATCAGGTTTTATCTCATCCATATCTGCATTATAACCGGATTGTTTTCAGTACTTCTAAATGTTATCATTAACCAAAAAGGGAGGTTTTCTTGAAGATGAATAAAAAGCTAAGTGTCATGCTGATGCTGGTTTTGGCACAGGCTGCCTGTAATTTACCTCTGGCAGCCCGGGTTCAGTCCACCTCAGTTCCAAACCATTCGCCAAGGCCGAGTTTAACTATCGCCGCTCCAGTCAAAAGCCCAACTGATGAGGATATCCAGGTGGCTCCACCCGCGTCGCCGCAGCCATCTCAATCAATTAGCCGGATGCCAGAATTCACCCAGACCAGCTCACCCACGTCCACATCTGAGCCAGCCACCAGCACCCCGACTTCCAGCTTAACTGCTGATGGGCTGTTTAGTTCCGTGGTCTTGTCTGAGCAGGTAATTTATTTGGGTTGCGCGCCCATGTTTGCCCGTTTTGAGGTGACATCCACCCGGGCGGATGTTACCAGCGTGGTGTTGTTTTACCGGTTACAGTATAAGATCAGCGCTCAACGCACCAGCTGGAATGACGGTTTTTCCATGAAAGCCCTGGACGGTAAATTTACCCTAGATTTGCAGGCAGCCAATCTTAAAAATTTCAATAAAGCCAAAGAACCGGTGGCATGGGTGCAATACCAGCTTGTTGCTACGGATCGGTCTGGAAATATCCTTGGTCGCAGTCAGGTTTTCCATGATAAGCTGGCAATATCGAGTTCCTGTCCCTGAGCTCGCATCCTTTTTGGAGTGGCAGCGTATATCTTCATCAGGAGACATTAATAAAATGACTACACAACATAAACATCACGTTACCTGGTTACTATGGCCTTTTTGGGCGATCTGGATGCTGCTTTCCACCATCGTGGAAATGGTGGGTCGTTTTGTGGCAATGGTATTGGGCATCGTACTGATCCTGGTAGGCGTCTTGATCAGCCTGACTGTGATTGGAGCGATTATTGGCATTCCTCTGGCTATTATTGGTATGCTGTTGGTGCTGAGAGGTATTTTTTAATAATTATCGAGTTGGCATGTGTGGGCTTTTCTCAGCAGCAGTCCTCAAAATGGTTTTAATTCAATGGGTTTGGGGTGTTTTTCCAGGTTAGAAAAGATCCCGGTGGCAAAGACCAGAGTGTTTTAGTTCCAAACGGTAGAGTGGTGAGTAGATGCCAGCAGTTGCCCATTATAAAAAAACAGAAAAAGACAAATTAGGATGGTTCGAGAAAACTGATGGGCCTGTAAGTAAATAAATATTTAATAAACCAACGATAGCCAAAGGAGGGAAATACGATGACAGAGTTGAAGGAAAGGTACACCGGTTGTTTGTTAGGTGGTGCAGCAGGTGATGCCCTGGGTGGGCCAATAGAATTTTTGAGTAACCGGGAAATACAACGTCGTTTTGGGCCAACAGGTCTTGACCATTACATTGAAGGGACCGATCAGAGCGGCTATTTCACAGACGATACCCAGATGATTCTTTTTTCGGCCGAAGGAATTTTGCGAGCTTATCAGCGAAACATGTTGATGGGTCCCGGTGATTCTGAGATGGTAATAGTTTATCAATCCTATTTGCGCTGGTTGCATACCCAGGGCGGTAAACCAGTCGTTATTCCTGAAGATAGGGGTGTGTATGATGTCAACAGCGGCTGGCTGATCAAGCATCCTGAATTGTTTGTGCGAATGGCCCCCGGATCAACCTGTCTATCGGCGTTGGAAAGTGGAAAGTGTGGCACCGTCCGGGAACCTATTAATCACAGCAAGGGTTGCGGTGGGATTATGAGGGCTGCCCCTTTTGGGCTTTTCTATCATCAAAACAACCGGATGGCTTTTGAAAAAGCCTGTGATGCTGCGGCAATTACGCATGGTCATCCAAGCGGTTACCTTTCGGCTGGTTGCCTGGCTTCCGTGATTGCCTGTATCTTGTGCGGAGATAGTTTACTGGCAGCCATAGAAACGACAGTCGATGTTTTGCGCTCCTGGAAAAATCATGAGGAATGTTTTAACGCCATTGAAAAGGCAATCTCCCTTTACCAAAGTGTCCCTCCTAAGGTAGAAAATATCGAATCCCTGGGTGGGGCCTGGGTGGGGGAAGAAACCCTCTCGATTGCCTTGTTCTGCGCACTGCATTTCCAGGCAGATTTTCGGGGTGGAGTCCTGGCCGCTATTAATCATGGTGGTGATAGTGATAGCACGGGCGCAGTTACAGGTAATATTTTGGGTGCATTACTGGGGAAGGACGCCATCCCAGGCGAATGGGTTAAAAAGCTTAAGCAGGCTGATCTGGTTGAGGAAATGGCTGGGGATCTATTTATTCGCATAAAAGGTGATTCCAATAATAACGACCCTGCCTGGTGGCAGCGGTATCCAGGTTTTTAGTGCGTTCCAATAAATCGCGACCCCAAATTGGCGGGGTATTGAATTGGACAGTTTTTTTAGATATTGGCGAATCATCCGGGCGGCCGTTACTCCTTTTCCGGCCGCGTAAAGTCCTGGGGTCTTGCCACCTGGCCTAGATCAAAGGCACAGAATATCAACTATCTATGCTGGTAAGTGTTCTGAATAAAGTCACGGAGTTTGATCAGACTTGTTTTGACGGCCGGCAGGCGCAGGGTCAATAGAAGGATTGCAATTGATCCATACAGTAAAGGTTGAAAAATATTACCCCGCAGGCGGGTGAAATCGCCTTTGACTGAGAGTAAAAAATGAAAAGCCACCAGCGGCGAAATAATATAGACCAGCCGGTGTAGCTTTTTCCAGTTTTTGCCCAAGCGCTTCATCCAATATTTGAACGAAGTAATCGCCAGCGGCAGCAAAAGGATGAAGGCCAGCAAGCCAATGATGATATACCACTTGGTGCCCACATCGCGCAGGATGGATTTGAAGTTGAAACCATAATCCAACCCCAAAAATGTTCCCAGATGGAGGACGGCATACAGGAAACCATAAACCCCAAGGGCTTTACGTCGTTGGGTCAGCTTTTTCCAGCCCAGGATGGAGCTGAGCGGTGTGCAGGCCAACGAAAGCAGTAAAAAGGTCAGCGCCTGGATGCCAGTGCGCTGTTCGATGGCCTGGATGGGGTTGGCAGTCAAATGGTGGTTGAAGTAATCGTAAATGATCTGTGCCAGTGGTATCCATCCGCCCACATGCACAATAACTTGTAGCAAACCCGGTTTTTTCATGGCTTTAGTAATTTTCTCTTAAATCCATGCCAGTATAAAGCGATGCCACCTGTTCCGCGTAACCATTGAACATCAGCGTGTCGCGTCGTTGAACTTCACCGATGCGTCTTTCGCTGCCTTGTGACCAGCGCGGGTGATCTACCTGCGGGTTGACGTTCGAGTAAAAACCATATTCATTCGGGGCGATGCTGCTCCACATCGTGGCAGGCTGTTCACTGACCAGTTCAATCTTGATCACGGCCTTGATTGACTTAAACCCATACTTCCAGGGTACAACCAGCCGCATGCCTCCGCCGCTTTGGGCGGGCAGTTCACCGCCATACATGCCAGTTGCCAGAATGGTCAGGTCATGCATGGCTTCGTCCAGGCGCAGACCTTCCTGGTAAGGCCAGGGGTAACTCCGGTCGTTTTGCCCCGGCATCTCGTCCGGGCGAGTGACTGTTTCGAAGCGAACATACTTTGCGGTAGATGTCGGTTCCACGGCCTTGAGCAGTTTGGAGAGCGGAAAGCCAACCCAGGGGATGACCATGCTCCAGGCTTCCACGCAGCGCAGGCGATAAATGCGTTCCTCGGGTTGAAATTGTTTGATCAAATCTTCGAGTGCATATTTTTGAGGCTTATTGACCAGGCCGTACACTTCCACTTCCCAGGGCGAAGTCTTGAATTTACCAGCCATGGATGCCACGCCACTCTTGTCAGTGGTGAATTCGTAATAATTGTTGTAGTTTGTGATGTCTTCAAATGTATTTACGGGGTCCCCCAATTCGTCCTTTTTTTTACTGAGAGCCGGATTGGCTGGCGTGGGTAATGCCTGGCTGGAGGTCGCGGTGGCCTGAGGCGCGCAGGCAGCCAGGACTAATGATCCGGCGATGAGCCCGGTGGCTTTGATAAAGTCACGCCGTGAGAGATAAACCTGTTTGGGTGTAATTTCAGATGTTTTAATGTCTGACGATCTATTATTTTGTTTCATGTTTCTTCTCCTGTTATTTATAAATGACCGTTGTGTCTACGGGAAAGAATATCATATTAGTCTAAATATTACATTAACCCGGTTCAGCATGTACAATTACCAAAAAATAGTCAAACTTCCGCGGAGTTAATAATGCCTGAAAATGCAGGCAGGATGTCAGGATATAATAATTTGGTGGTCAGATTAAATCATTCGCAAACCGATTTTACTTATCCAGGATAATCAAGAAATTAATGAAACCAATCATTCTTCATGCAGATGTCGTAATTCCAATGACGACCGATAATGCTGTCATTCCGGATGGGGCTGTCCTGGTTGGCGTGGATGGCCGCATACAGGCCGTTGGCCCGGCAGCGGATTTATTACTGGCCCATCCGGGAGTCGAGAAAAGGCGCCTTACGGATCGTCTCTTAATGCCGGGGATAATCAATGCGCATGCCCACTCGGGTCTTTTGCGCGGAACAGCCGAAGGTTTGCCTGTCTGGGAGTGGCTGCAGCAGTATATCGATCCAATGCATCGTGTCATCAATGCCCAAGAAGCAGAGATTGCATCCTACCTGTGTTATGCCGAGGCGCTGCTTTCAGGTACCACGACCATCGTGGATATGTGGCGTTTTATGCATGGCAGCGCCAGGGCTGCCGCCGAGTTGGGTATTCGTGCCGTACTGGTGCCTTATGTGGCGGAACATCCGGATCATAATTATTTTGAAACACTTAACACCAATGAAGCCCTGATCCAACAGTGGCATGGTGGCGCAGATGGTCGTATCCAGGTCTGGGTGGGTCTCGAACACATGTTTTACGCTTCGCCCGAAGCCTGGAAGCGCGCCATTGAGATGAGTCAGCGTTACCAGGTTGGTTTTCATACTCATTCTAATGAGAGTCGTTTTGATGTGGATGAGACTCAACGGCGTTATGGCCAGCGCCCGATTGAAGCGCTGGAACACTTTGGCTTGCTTGAAGCACCGCGTGTTTTATTAGCGCATTGTGTCTGGCTTTCGGATCACGAAATTGAGCTATTGGCACGCTATCGGGTGGGCGTGGCGCATAACCCCATCAGCAATATGAAGCTCGCCAGCGGTGCGGCCAGGGTCGTAGATTTGCTGGCAAGTGGAATTGCGGTCGGGCTTGGAACGGATGGAGAAAAAGAAAACAACAACCTGGATATGTTCGAAGAGTTGAAAGTATCTTCGCTGCTGGCGAAATTATCCGGGCTTAATGCGGCTGCGCTGGATGCCTGGTCAGTTTGCCGGATGGCAACGATTGGCGGCGCGCGCGCGATGGGGTTGGATTCCGAAATTGGGTCAATTGAGGTTGGCAAACAGGCTGACTTGATCGCGGTCCGTACCGATACGCCGCGCATGACCCCCTTCCTGACCGGACCCGATGGCAACCTGCATCACAACCTGGTGCATGCCGTCCAGGGTGGTGATGTGGATATGACCATGGTTGCGGGCAAAATCGTTGTTGATCAGGGCCGGCTTGTCACGGCTGATTTGCGTGAGTTGATCAAAGCTGCTAATTCAGCCGTGCCAGATTTGTTCCGCAGACGCGCTGAATGGTTGGCTGTTCATAAACCTATCAATGAGTTGCGAGGCTAAGAGTTTCTTGTTTTGGTCCGCGCTGCTGATAAACCCGTTAAGGTGTAACAATCGTAATTAATCAGGGCAGATTGTTTTTTACAATGTGATATAGGAGATCAAAATGAAAAACGCATTAAGGATAGTAGGTGTCTTATTGGTCTTGGCCGGCATCATCTGGATTCTTCAAGGTGTCAATATTTTGCCGGGTAGCTTTATGACCGGGCAAATCCAGTGGGTCTATAATGGTGCGATCAGCGTCGCGCTCGGCGCAACCCTGCTGTTTTATGCGTGGCGGCGCAAGGCTGGGTAAAATTATTGTTTTTAAGGGCTAAACAGTTTTCTGAACGGGTTAATTTGGCGAAAAAAGTCAAAATTCGTCCATTTTATTGGTATACATTGTGATATAATCTTTTGGCCCTGTGAAGCAGGGCAAACGCTTGGGACAATGTTTTGATATTCCGATTGATCGCCCGGTGCAACTACTATCGGGCATTTTTGTTGGCAAGTCTATGGGACAGCTCGCCCGTGAGGGCCAGCTGGTTGCCGGGTTGAAATCGGCACTACTTCGCAGGCAAGAAATTCGAGGAGTCATCAGAACGTTCCCTTTTCAGCGCTCATCCCGCGGGATGTCCGCTATCTATTACAGGAGTTTTGATGACAACCGAATTTACATCTTTTAACCTGCGCCCAGAACTGGTGCAGGCCATTACCGTGCTTGGCTATGTGGAACCAACTCCCATCCAGGCAGGCATGATCCCTCTCATGCTGACCGGCGTCGACGTGATTG
>CAZLJB010000010.1:0-23214 GCA_964559195.1 uncultured Anaerolinea sp.
AGATTTCTGCCTGTCTCGTGGGCTCGGAGATGTGTATAAGAGACAGGGAATGGAATGTGCAAACGGGCGAAACTGTCTTTAATGAACGCTGGGCCAATATTATTGGCTACAGTCTGGCCGAGCTGGCCCCGGTGACGATTGAGACCTGGACCAAATTTGTGCATCCGGATGATCTGAAAACTTCGAATGAATTAATCCAGAAACACTTTAATCATGAGTTGGATTATTACGAATGTGAAGTGCGTATGCGCCACAGGGATGGTGTCTGGGTCTGGGTGCTGGTCCGCGGAAAGCTCGTCTCACGGACTGCGGACGGCAGGCCATTGATAATCTCTGGCACGCATCAGGATGTAACTGAAAGAAAAGTCATGGAAACGGTCCTGCGCCAGAGCGAAGCCCAGAACAGGGCCCTGCTTGGGGCTGTCCCTGATCTGATCTTAAACGCCCGGCGTGATGGCACCATCCTGGATTACAAGCCCGGATCAATTGAGCTGACTAAGGCCTCGACTGAACAAATCATCGGGAATTCCTTATTCAATATATTGGATGAAAGCTCGTCGGAGGCAGCCCGGGCCTGCATTGAGCAAGCCTTTGAGAGTGGGCAGGTGCAGTCGATGGAATTCAATCTCGAGTTGGGAGAATCCACGCACATTTTCGAATCGCGTTTCAAGAGTAGTGGGCCAGATGAAGTCATGGCTATCATTCGTGATATTAGCGAGCGCAGCCGCCTGGAACAAATGAAATCGGATTTCATCAATCGTGCCACCCACGAATTGCGAACCCCGGTCGCCACCATGCTCTTGATGGTCAATTTGCTGGATGATACCTTTCAAGATCAAGCCTCGCTCGAATTTTGGGGAGTGCTTAAAAGTGAATTAAACCGTGAACGTCTGCTGGTGGAAGATCTGCTGAGCGCTGGGCGGCTGGAAAGTGACCAGATTCAATTCAAATTCCGACCGGTTGCGATCAATGACCTGATCTTGCGCGCGGTTGAACAGTTCGAACTGCCTGCCAGTGAGAAAAATATTAGCCTGTTGGTCGATCCGCTGCCACCAGGAATGGATGGAGCCTGCCTGGTACGGGCCGATGAAAGCGCCCTGACCCAGGTCTTTATCAATTTGATCAGCAATGGGATCAAGTTTTCACCGCTGGGCGGGTCAGTACACCTGTGGGTGCAGAAAATTGGAGCTGGGTTCCAGGTTTCTATCCGGGATTCTGGTATGGGTATTCCTCGTGAAGACCTGCCGATGTTATTTAACCGTTTCTTCCGCGGTACCAACGCCGTCGAGCAGGAAGTACAGGGCACTGGCCTCGGTTTGTTTATCGTGCGCTCGATCCTGGATAAACACGGCGGCCGGATCCAGGTAGCGAGTCAGCTGGGTCAGGGCAGCCAATTCGATGTCTGGCTGCCGGAAGCGGAACAGTAAAGCCTGTGTTCCCGTGGGGTAAGACAATCTCATCCCGCATGTGGTGTAGTGACGGAATATTCCGCTGATACACCACTTTTAATATAAAGCCGCTGGCGCATGCTTGTCTTGCTTTGGAAACATCGGCGCTGCCGCTCAGGCGCACGAAACCCCAGGTTTTAAATCGCAAGTGGAGTTTTACGCCAAAGCTGGTGCAAAACTCCACATAAAACATCTATTTCGTTCATCCAGAAATTATCGTCCCGCGGGTGTTTTAAAGCTGAGCGGGCCTGATGGTAAACCCGCGGGACGCAAGAAAAAAAACGTCAAAAATTAACTTATGGTTTTGCGATCAACAGTTTGCTGAGCAGTTCGCTGTTGGTGGGCACCAGGATCAGGTTACCCTTGCTGTCCAGAATTTTCTGGGTCTCAAGGATTTCAAAGACCGCATCTGCCACCTCACGGTTGGCGGTGATGGCCTGCATGGCCTGACCGACGATCTTTGGCCGGATGGCGCCTGCCTTGGCGAACTCAATGGCGGCCTGCCGGTCAGCGGTGGATGTGATGATGTTGACCTGGTTGGCGCCATCCTGCTTGATGGCCGAAGTGACCTGGCGCAGACGATTGACCACCTTGGCTTCAATCTGCCGGATCATATCCACATCGCGGAAGTGTACCTTGCGAATGTAGACCGAACCCAATTTGTAGCCCCACTCGTGTGAGCGCGCCGAAACTTCCTCGCGTACCATCTGGCTCATGCTGTGACGGTTGACCAGCATTTGATCGAGCGGCATATTGCTGAGTGAACGTACCACTGCGTTGCTGACGTTAGCCGCCAGGGAGCCGCGCGGATCGGCGTTTTTAAACAGGTAAGAGACCGGCTCACTGATATACATCTCGTACCAGATGCCCACACCCATGGGTGCGCCTTCTTCCGAGTTGACCGGATTGCTGCGCAGATATTGCTGGTCCAGACGCATATCCAGCACCCGGCGGCTGCCGAGCCAGTTGACCAGGAAGGCATTCAGCCCGAGACGCAGCGGCAGGATGTGCAGGCCAGGGTCGCTGAGAATGCCGACCACCCGCCCGAACAGCACGAAGACCTGGCAGGTGCCTTCATCCACAATCGTATAAAGCCCGAGCAGACGCAGGAAGAAAAGTGCGATGGGCATCACGAACCACATGCCGATAAAAGAGATCGCCGCGCCAATAATAAATTGGAAAAATGTATCCATTAGCGCACCTCCCGTACAATTTGTTGGGCGTGAGTGTAAAGACGCAGGCGCACATTGCGCAGGTAAGCCTGCAGGGCATCCGGTCCGCTCTTTTGCAACTCATAGAGCTGTTCAGCCAGGGCGGTCAACGGTTCCACTTCAGCCTGGGCGTTAAGGGTTTCGATTTCCACAGCCCGGCGGGATTGCACAATCTTCTGGTCTGCCGAGGCCTGGGCCAGGCTGATGTCGGATGAAATCTGGTTATGTGCGGTGTTGATGGCTGCCAGCGCGGATTCAACATCCGGAGGCGGGTCGATGCCGGTGATCAGCGATGCATCCAGGATGATGCCATAACGCGCAGCGGATGAGGCGCATTCACTTTCCATGTGTTCGTTCAGGTCGCGCAGGTTCTTGCGCAGGTCGTTGATCGAAACACCCGTCACCACGCTCATTTCGGCGCCGCGTTCTTCATCCGGCTTGGGGGCCACAAAGCTGGCGATGCGTTCGCGCAGCACGGAAACAAAATAACCCATCACATGCAGAATGGGTCGTTTGACACCAAACAGGTAGGCATACAGATTGCTTTCAGCCACGCGGTAACGGATCTGCCCGGTCAGCCCGGTATTGAGTTGATCCTTGGTGACGGCTTCCAGCAGGGTGCCGGCGGCATTGGCGCGCGGGTCTTCCGGGTCCTGGGCCATGTTGATGGTCTGGGTGGCAATCGAGACCTTGTTAATTTTCTCCCAGGGCCATTTAAAATAGGGTCCACCGGGCTGGATGACCCGCACCTGGGGATAGTTGTAGCGTTGTTTTTGTTCGTCTGTCAGCGAATCTCCCAGCGGAGAATTGGCAGTCATGGCCTCTCCGACGCGTTCGGCGCGCCCAAAGATCGTTTTGACAGCCCTTTCGTTCTGGTCGACTGTATAAAATGAAGTCAGGATATAACGCATGACGAACCATGCGATAAACCCAACCACCAACCCGAAAAGATAACCCATATGAACTCCTTTTGAATTGAAAAGACGGATAAGATTTTGCAGCAGAGGTTAAAGTCGCCTTGGCCAGGCGGATCGATATTCGCCCGCCGGTCTGCGGTTAAGGCGTTTTGGTTAGTACATCGGTTGGGAAGGGTGTCCCACGCGCATCGGTATAGGGTACCTTGCGGAAATCACCCATCTGGTTCACATATTTGGTGGATATATAGGCTCGCCCGCTGCTATCGGCGGGATACTGGATTTCGAACCAGAGTTTATTGAAGGACATAGCTGTGACGTAGACTCTTTTTTTGGCATTCAGGCTGTCCAATACGGGCGAGAGAGAGTTCATCTGGGCGTAAACCGTGGTGGTGTCTGTGATGACCGCCAGGGCGCCAACTGGAGCGTTGGTCGCGGTTTCGGTCGGGGTAGGAGAGAAATCCGGGTTGGGGGTGTTGGTGGGTGGTTCCTCAGTGATCAGATCGCCAAATGAGTCAAACCATGGCAAACCACCAAACGCTTCTGCGCTGGGTTGGATTGCCTCGCGGATCACCCAGCCTTTTCCATCCGGTCCGGATGGAAACAAGAATTGGGCCCATTGATTTTCATTATAGCGTCCGGTCAAGGTGAGTTGTGCACCTGCATCCAAAGAACCAATCTGCAGGCAGGCTTTGAGTGGGCAAGCCCGGACGATTACTGCCATAATGACGGTGGCAGGTCTGGAGCCCGAATCGTTGGCCAATGTGGGTAATGGCAGTTGTGTACCTTTAACCTCCCAGATGACAGCTGGACGGAAGACGACCTGGTGGTCAATTATCAGAGCGACTGGCAGACGGCCGATTTCAGTTTGGACGTCAAAGGCCTGTGCCAGGGCCCATGCATAGCCGCTAGGCGAGTCCGGCCAAATAATATATAACCAGGTTCCGATGCGGTTGCGGGCGACAGCCTGGACTGTGTGGTTAAAGAGCACATAGCCCAGGCTTTCAGATCCACTGGTGGGCTCGAGGTGTATTACCGCTGGATAATGGCAATTTACATCGACCGGTACAAGGTCGACCTTTTGGGTGGCGGTTGGCACGGAAGTGGGGGGTTCGGGGGTTGCCGTATCGGTTGGTACAGGAGTGGCCGTATTTAAACTGGCAGCCTGTGTAAAGCTGGAGATGGCAGTTTGAGCTGCCGATGTCATCACGGTTTCGGCGTTAACGACTGCTGTGGGAGTGCCGCCAGCAGATAGGCTGCAGCCTGTCAATATCAAGATGGCGATCAGGGCCAGGGATAGCACTTTTTGGTTCATGGTCAAAGCTCCTCCGAAATTTACTGCTGTAAATCATCAATTTGGCGGGATGTCAACACAATTGCCACTACCCTGGATAACACTGTGGTCGGCGTTGGCCACCAGGGCGCAGATTTGCGTGGCTCCATCCGGGGTCTGGTTGATATTGAAACCTCGAAAAGGTCGCGGTCCGTCATACATGACCCACGGCCCGGATCCGGGTTTGCCCGCCTGCTCGACCTGGACGGTGTTATAAAAAAAGTGAATGTGGGTCCAGGGCAGCTGTTCGGTAAAACCGATTGTCTCATACTGCACTTCGTACTGTCCTCCGTGGCGTGTTGCACTGAGAATATGTACCAAATAATTGGGTTGCGTGGCGGTAGGTCGCAAGACTGCCGTGTTGTTGGCGCCCGGCTTGCGGGTGACTGGCCCGCCGGGTGGCAGGGATTTATTTGGGATGCTTGGGCTGGGGACGGCAGCCACCTGGTTTGATACCCAGAATATTCCGACCCCGGTTAGTACCATGAAAATTATCACCAGCAGTGCGCCGATTCCGAGAATCCAGGGCCAGGGGCTGTTTTTTCGACCAGCCGCAAGATGGGCAGTGGCCTGCATAGGCGGCGGGGCTGCGAGCCTGCCCGCCGGTTGGTTAAGGGGTGCAGCTTCGAGCCGGACAGGGGACTGGTTTGGAGTTGGGGCTGCCGTTCTGGCAGGTCTGACTGGTTCGGAAGCCGGGTTCAAGGTAGCGGCTGGATGAGCTGCCGGGCTGGCAGGTGTAGACTGGCCGGGTCGGAGCGCCATGCTCAGGTCAGCCGCCATTTCGGCGGCGCTCTGATAACGCTGTTCCCGTTCCTTGGCGAGAGATTTATAGAGGATATTGACCATCTCGGCCGGCAGGTCGGCCCGCAGGCTGCGCGGATCAGGCACAGGGCTGGTCAGATGCATCATCATCAGGCTCATGGTTGAGTCAGCATTGAAGGGCGGGCTGCCGCTCAGCATTTCGTAAAGGGTTACCCCCAGCGAGTATAGATCGGAGCGCTGGTCGGCGGACTCAGAGCGCACTACTTCGGGGGAAATGTAGCGTGCGGTGCCGATGACGGCTCCGGTGGCGGTGTGAACCGAGCCGCCCATGATTTTGGCGATGCCGAAATCCATCAGGACGGCCGGGCCATCTTCGCTGAGCATGATGTTGGCGGGTTTGATGTCGCGATGGATGATGCCGCGCCGGTGGGCATAGGTCAGCGCGGAACAGATATTCAGGGTGATTTGGATGGCTTCTTCAAGTGGCAGTTTTTGACCGGAGGCTGCCAGATTTTCAAGCCGGTCAAATAGGGTTTGTCCGCGCAGGAATTCCAATACCATATAATGGACTTCCCCGTCAGAATCATAGTCATAAACCTGCACAATGTTGGGGTGGCGCAGCGAAGCGATGGCTGCGGCTTCTTCTTCAAAGCGTTGGACGAATTCCTTGTCGCTCGAAAGATGGGAATGGATCAGCTTGATGGCAACAGTTCTTTTCAGGTTGGGGTCATTGGCACGGTAAACCGCTGACATGCCGCCCTGACCGAGCATGGTTTCTATTTTGTACCGATCATTGAGTGTTTGTCCGATCCAGGATGGTTGTGGCATGGAATATTCCTGCGCGTGGCCTGTCTCTAAAGTGGCGTACGATTAAAGGATGTGTCAGTCCAACTGACCCGAGCTGGCACATAAGCAAATCTTGTTCTCATTATACACAAATCCATGCCTTTCGATAAACTTTTCCAACCAGTTCCTCTTGACTCATTTTATCGACGAAGAGCCACGCAATCCACGAAGAGCCACCACGTGTCACGAAGAAGAGCGTAAAGCGGTTAAGCTTAATGTTCCTTGGTCTGACTTCGTGGACGATCTGGTGAAATCCATCCGGGGCAGGTAAGCGAGTTTTGGGTTAATTGTAAATTGTGCCCAAAAATTCATCTGTTCGTCATAATGCTGGACTATTATGAAGAAATAAATTTCATCTGGCCGTAATCCTAAAAAGGAAACCACATGCGCAGAAACCAATCTTCCCAGTCATCTGACACTAGCGGATCAATCAATAAAATCTTGTTATCGGCCTTCGTGATTGGTGCCTTCAGCGTATACACCGCCTATGAGCGCTTTTCCCAACCAGACCTGAGCGGTAATTCAGGAACAGCTGGCGGTGTGGCCAGCCAGGCACAAAACGGTCAACTGTCAGGAAATGTTAAGGACGGAACTTATATCGGCTCGGAAGTGGATGCCTATTACGGCCTGGTCAAAGTGCAGACTACCGTTCGGGCAGGCAAGATCACGGATGTGCAGTTCCTGGAATTTCCCAAGGACCGGCGCACTTCCCAGCGCATTAATTCGATTGCTATGCCCTACCTGCAGCAGGAAGCTATTCAGGCTCAAACCGCCAATGTGGATATCGTTTCTGGCGCCACACTCACCAGCCAGGCCTTCCAGATGTCCCTCCAGGCAGCCTTGAACTCCGCCACCGCCAAGAACTGAACGTGAAAGAAACCCGTATTCTGATGGGCATGCCGGTCAGCGTGGAAGTAGTGGATGCCACCGCCACAACCGAAACCCTGGCAGCGGTGTTTGCTTACTTCGAAACCATCGACGAGACTTTCAGCACCTACAAACCCGGCAGCGAAATCTCCCGCATCAACCGGCATGAATTGGCCCTGGCAGATGCCAGCCAGGACATGCAAACTATTTTTGTTTTGGCTGAGCAGACCCGTCTTGAAAGTGACGGTTTTTTTAATATCCTGCACAACGGTGCCTTTGATCCCTCCGGCCTGGTTAAAGGCTGGGCGATTTTTCAGGCGGCTGAACTGCTCAAAGCTAAAAATATGGCCAATTATTACGTGGACGCAGGGGGTGATATCCAGGTTTCTGGACGAAATGACATGGGTCAACCCTGGCGGGTGGGCATCCGCAACCCCTTTAATATCCATGAAATTGTCAAAGTGATCGCTCTCACCGAAGGCGGGGTGGCAACCTCCGGTACTTATATCCGCGGTCAGCACATCTATAACCCCAGGAACCCGGCTGAAGAACCCATAACGGATATTTTGAGCCTGACCGTGATTGGCCCGGACATATACGAAGCAGATCGCTTTGCGACGGCGGCTTTTGCCATGGGTCGCAGCGGAATTGGTTTCATCGAAAGCTTGCAGGGTTTCGAAGGGTACATGATTGACCGTTTTGGACAGGCAACCCTGACGAGCGGTTTTGAAAGGTTTGTAATCCATGCTCCGATTTCTTGATTCTTTGCTTAACCGGGTCACCATGTATCGCCTGGTGCTCTATATCCTGATAGTTTACCTGGCCGTGGCCGAAGTTTTCAGCGCGCTGGGGTTGATCAAGACTGATACGATCCTGCTGCTGTTTTCGATTGGTGTGCTTCTGGCAGCCTGTTTGGGTACCAATTGGCTCTTTACGCGCACCTTTCACGTGGTGGCGAATGTTGAGTCATCCATTATCACGGCCTTGCTGCTGGCTCTGATCATCACCCCGCCGCATTCGACCAACGACCTATGGTTCCTGATCTGGGCCAGTATTCTGGCCATGGCTTCCAAATACATTCTGGCTTATCAGCGTAAGCATTTATTCAACCCGGCTGCACTGGCCGTGGCCCTGACCTACTTCAGCACCAACCAGTCTGCCAGTTGGTGGATTGGGAATGCCAGCTTGCTGCCGATGGTGACAGTTGGCGGGCTGCTGTTGGTACGCAAGCTGCGCCGCTTTGATCTGGTAGCCAGTTTTGTGGGCAGCGCGTTGGTGGTAACCGTGCTGGCCAGCCTGTTTGGCCGGGTGAACATAATCAGTGCCATCATTAACCTGCTACTGTCGTCTCCGCTGGTGTTTTTTGCCAGCCTGTTTTTGACCGAACCCCTGACTACCCCGCCGACCCGCAAGCTGCAGGTTTATTACGGGGCCATTGTGGGAATTCTGTTCAGCCCGCAAATTCACCTGGGCGCCTTTTATTTCACTCCCGAGCTGGCTTTGCTGATCGGCAACCTCTTCTCTTATGCTGTCAGTTCCAAGCAGACATTGGTGCTCAAGTTCCGTGAAAAGATACGCCAGTCGGCTGATACTTATGATTTTGTTTTCGCCCCGGATAAGCAGCTGGCCTTCGTGCCCGGCCAGTATATGGAGTGGACACTCGGTCATAACCAGCCCGACAGCCGCGGCAACCGGCGTTTCTTTACACTTGTCTCATCCCCCACCGAACACAATCTGAGATTGGGGATCCGCTTTTCTGAAAATTCAAGCTCCTTTAAAAAGGCGCTCCTGGAAATGAAATGGGGCCAGGAAATAACCGCTTCCAACCTGGCGGGTGACTTTGTCTTGCCGGCCAACCCTGGGAAAAAATGCGTCCTGATTGCCGGCGGGATAGGCGTGACCCCTTTCCGCAGCATGATCAAATACCTGTTGGATACCCGTCAGCGCCGGCCCCTGGTGCTGTTTTATTCAGTCAAAACGGTGGATGAGATTCTTTACCGGGATGTCTTTGATAAAGCCGTTCGAGATCTGGGCATCAAGGTGATTTATACTCTCACCGATCTGCAAAAAATACCGGCTGGCTGGACCGGTAAGACTGGCCGGATCACGGCCGCCATGATCAAGTCTGAGGTGCCTGATTTCCGCAAGTCCAGCTTCTATTTGTGTGGCCCGGATGCCATGGTATCCGGCTTCAAGGACGACTTGAGCCGAATTAATGTCAGCAACTCCCAAATCAAGACCGATTATTTCGCGGGTTTCAGTTAGCCGGCTGGGTGTCATCCATTCAGCCAGGCGAATTACGCCCCGAGGAGCTTCGCTTGATTAAACACGGCCAGCCCAAGGCAGGTTACTAATTATTAGCCAGTGGATAGCAGGAACACCCGGTTGACGGGTGTCCTTTTAAGATAAAAACCGTTAGAATAGAGGCATGTTTACAAAATCCTGGAGTACTCTCTTGCCGTTGATCCTGGTCTGGTTGGTCTCGGGTCTGGCTGGGGTCTCCTTTCTACGCGAAGCCCTAAAAGAGAATTCCCGCCCACCTCAACGCGGTTGGCGGGGCTTCCTACGCGAGATCCGCTTCCGGCTCAGTTTCGCGGCTGGCATCGGGCTGATCCTGTTTGTAATCTCAGGTGTGATCTGGGTGATTTTTAATTAATTTCTTTCAGGCGTTCTGAACTCCCCTTGTTTGTGTTGCTTTGAGAAGGATGATAAATATGTTTACTCGTATGGATCCGGTTGACCCGGCATGTCTGCCCAAAAAACGCCCGGTCGCTCTGAGTCTGAGCGCTTTAACCGTGCTGGTGTTGTTGAGCCTATCCTGCAATTTTGTGATGCAGGCAGTTTTGCCACCAACCCCCAGCCCGACTGCCACCCAGACTCCGCCCCCCACCCAGACTGCCCTCCCAACCCTGACCCCCGTTCCTTCGCAGGTTCCACTCAGCGCAGGGCTGTATATCCCACAGGGCTGCCAGGGTACACCCGTTGCCACCACTTCACCTGAAAACATCAACCCGGCCCCCACTCCGCAGCTTGACCCCAATCCCGAGATTTCCAAGGAAATGCAGCTGCGGGTCTTTGAACAATTGACCGGTACCATTAGCAAGATCTATCTCTATCCGGATTTTAACGGGCTGGATTGGACCGGCCTGGTTTCCAAAACCCGCGCCAAGCTGAAGGCGGGCATGAGCACCGAGGCCTTTTACGCGGAAATGGTCCAGTTGGTGGATGCACTGGGAGATGATCATTCATCTTACCAATCTCCCAGCACAGTAAAGCTGTTGGACAAGGAACTTTCCGGTCAAAACGATTTCGTGGGGATCGGTGTCCTGTACGAATCCAATATTCCGCAAAAGAGCCTCACCATCCTGGCCGTTTTTCCCAATTCGCCGGCTGAGCATGCTGGTCTGAAAGCCCACGACAGCATCCTGGCGGTGGATGGCTCACCGGTCATTAAAAATGGCAAGCCGGAAATCTGGCGTGTGCGCGGTACGCCTTGCAGCGCGGCGGTGCTGACCGTCCAATCTCCGGGAGAGAGCCAGCATGATGTGCTGTTGATTCGCTTTCGCATCACCTCGGCCTTGCCGGTGGAAGCCCGTTTGGTCACCACCCAGGATGGCTCACGGATTGGGTACATCTTCCTGCCTTCATTTTTCGATAAAACCATACCCGACCAGGTGCGCAAGGCGCTAACGGATTTTGGCAAGCTGGATGGTTTGATTATTGATAACCGCTTGAATACCGGCGGGTCAAGTGATGTGGTCGAACCGATTTTGAGCTTCTTTACGCACGGCAATCTGGGCGCGACTGTTTCGCGCACCCAACGGAGTGAACTGGTCGTTCAGGCCGATCCGATCAATAATTCACAGGATGTGCCCATGGTGGTGCTGGTGGGCGAGGGCACCGTCAGCTTTGGCGAAATCTTCTCAGGTATCTTGCAGGATATCGGCCGGGCGAAAGTCGCTGGCAAGACTTCACTCGGAAATGTTGAAATCTTAAACCAGTACTCTTTTGCCGATCACTCGCGAGCCTGGATTGCCCAGGAGCGTTTCGACCCGCGGGTTACGCATGCCAATTGGGAAAAAGATGGCATCATCCCCGATCTGCAAGGTTACGCGGATTGGAGCACCTTCACCTTTGACAAGGATCCCGGTGTTGCCGCAGCCCTCAAGCTGTTGGGCCATCATTAATTCACCAAGCGCTGAAACCAACCAGGAACGAAGAAAATCCATTCTTCCAGAGAAGACCACTTTATTGTTATGGTGAATATCCACTGACGCTGGAAACCATCCTCTTGAACCCCCCCTGCTGCGTGAACACTTCCCAGGACAGCCACAGGCCCTCAAAGGCCTGTATGATTAATAATTGCCTCCCCGACCAACTTCAGGAGATCATTAATGCCCACATCCAAGGCTTTTCAAGATTATTACCCCGAAAACGTCTCGCATTGCTTTGGCTGTGGCAGCTTGAACCAGCACGGTCATCAGATCAAGACGTATTGGGATGGGGATGAGACGGTCACTTACTTCCAGCCTCAACCATACCATACTGCCATTCCTGGTTATGTTTACGGTGGGTTGCTGGCCTCGCTGATCGACTGCCATTCAACCGGCAGCGCTGCCGCAGCCATGTACCGGGCCGAGCGGCGAGAAATGGACAGCCTGCCAACCCTGCGTTTTGTAACGGCTTCGCTGCAGGTCGATTATCTCAAACCGACGCCCATCCAGGGCCTGCTGGAAATCCGCGGCAGAATCCAGGAAATCAAGGCTCGCAAAGTGACCGTGGCAGCCACGCTGCTGGCCAATGGCCAGGCAACCGTTCGCGGGCTGGTGGTGGCGGTGCTGATGCCCGATAACTTCCTGCCTGCCGATTGAGCGCGCCGGCCCACGGAGAGATTTCAAATCCGCATGATTACCATCCCCCCACTTCCCCTTGAATTGTTGGAAACCTATCGCGCCCGCAGTTTCCACCTGCCGCCCGCCGCGCGCATCCAGAACCCTGATCAGGCCCTGGACTGGGTCAATCAACGCGGCTTCGCTTATTTCTGGCCGATCAAGGGCATCAGCCTACCCAGCCTGTGGGTGACCGTGGCCGGAGACCGTCCGGTGGCGGATGGGCATGATGACCCCGGTCACATCACCTGGGGTTGGAAGGATTCCGCGCTGGGTCAACGGCGCTGGTATTATGCCAAAATGCTGCGCAAGAAGGCCACCCTGGTCTCGCTGGAAACTGCGCCATATTTTTATGCGCTGACCGAAAACTACGGTTCGCCCGACGAAGATCATCTGATCATGTACGAGCAGGGCCGCCTGACATTGGCTGCCAGGCAGGTATACGAAGCCCTGCTCAAGCAGGGTTCTCTCAATACCATCGATCTACGCAAGGCGGCCCGTCTGACCAGCAAGCAGAGCGACTCTGAATTCACCAGGGCCCTGGAGCTGCTGCAGGCCGATATGAAGATCCTGCCGGTGGGGGTGGCCGCAGCCGGCGCCTGGAAATATGCCTTCATCTATGACATCGTCCCGCATCATTATCCTGAACTGCCTGAAAAAGCCCGCCTGATCGGTGAAGCCGAGGCGCGCGGCAAACTGGCAGACCTGTATTTCCGCTCAGTGGGTGCGGCTCAGCCCCGTGACCTGCAGAAGTTGTTTGGTTGGAGCCCGGAGCTGACCAGCCGCACCATCAAGCGTCTGCAAGAATCCGGCCAGCTGTTGCAGGGCTATTCTATTGCGGGTCTGCCGGCTGAGACCCTGCTGTATGCCGGCCTGCTTGGGGACGTGGGTATTTGAGGTTGTACTTCTCATTGATTTTAGCTGCAGTAATTCTCAGGTTGGTTTTATCATAAAGGGATTGCAGTGTTTTTAGAAATTTTGAACCGCACCCCTATCAATAGAAGCTTGCTTATAGTATTGTTTTTACAGTAAACGCGTATGATAATTCTCCGCTGAACTGAATTCCCGCGGAAAAACAATAATTTGGAGGAATAAATGAGCTTGTCACCCAAAGACAAACAGCTGAATCAATCGGGCAGCCACAGGGCTTCAAACAAACCCAATTCATCCGCCCAATTGCTTGAAACAGCGCGAAAAAATTCGAATATCGTGCTGACAGAGCTGGGAACACGCTTGAGCGGTTTGAGCGAGGCTGAAGTTGCTGCGCGCATCCAGCGCGACGGCTTGAATGAGATCGCGCGTGAGAAACGCCAATCGCCCTTGATGCGCCTGTGGGATAACATCCGGAATCCATTGGTCATTTTGCTGGCCGGACTGGGCATTCTTTCCTATCTAACCGGTGACTTGCGTGCAACCATCGTCATTTTCGTGATGATCGTGCTCGGCATCGTGCTGCGTTTCTATCAAGAAATGCGCGCCGATAACGCTGCCGAAAAACTGGAGGCGATGGTCAATACCAATGCGACTGTCGAACGCGAAGGCAAGAAAATTGAAGTTCCACTCAAAATGCTGGTCACAGGCGATATCATTCATCTGACAGCCGGGGATATGGTGCCGGCGGATGTCCAAATTCTGACAGCCAAGGATCTCTTTCTCAACCAATCTGCGCTGACTGGTGAATCTATGCCGGTTGAGAAGAAAACCAACCCGGGTTCTGGAGATATCCAGAACCCGCTTGACCTGCTAAATATCTGTTTCCTTGGTTCAAATGTTGAAAGTGGGACCGCTTCGGCTGTCGTCATTTTTACAGGGGATAAAACTTATTTTGGTTCACTGGCTGCCAGCATTGTTGGACAGCGCGAACTGACCAGTTTTGACAAGGGCATTAATAAATTTACATGGTTGATGATCCGTTTCATCGCTGTCATGGTACCTGCCGTTTTTTTGATCAACGGCTTGAGCAAGCATAACTGGCTGGAAGCCTTCCTGTTTGCCATGGCGGTGGCGGTTGGTTTGACACCTGAAATGCTGCCGATGATCGTGACAGTCAACCTTTCGAATGGCGCCCTGGCGATGTCAAAAAAGAAGGTGATTGTCAAGCGCCTGAATGCTATCCAGAATTTTGGCGCGGCGGATGTTCTTTGTACAGACAAGACTGGCACCCTGACCCAGGGAAAAATCATCCTGGAGCAGCACCTTGATGTTCGCGGGGTTGACAGCCAGCGTGTGCTGCATTATGGCTACCTGAACAGTTATTATCAGACTGGTTTGAATAACCTGACCGATGAAGCCATCCTGAAGCATGCCGGCCTGAATGAAGAACTTCAGGTGGATGAAAAATTTCGAAAAATTGACGAACTGCCTTTCGATTTTCAACGCCGGCGCATGTCGGTCATTTTGGAGAACGACCAGAACCAGCAGATCCTGATCTGCAAGGGGGCGGTTGAAGAGATCATGCGCCTCTCCAGGCATGTGGAAATTGAAGGCGAAATCCTGGACGTTACAGCCGAACATGATGAACATCGCAAGCGGCGTGTGAAGGAATTGAACGAAGAAGGATTCCGCGTGATCGCGGTTGCGTATCGCGTCTTTCCGGGGGACAATGATGAGCCGCACTATTCCGTCCAGGACGAGACCGATCTGATCTTGCTTGGCTACCTGGCCTTCCTTGATCCGCCCAAGCAATCGACCATGGCAGCCCTGGAGAAGTTGAAGAAGCTGAATGTAGATGTCAAAATCTTGACCGGCGATAATGAAATCGTCACAGCCTACATTTGTAAACAGGTCGGCATGCCGGTTGACCGGATTCTGCTCGGTTCGGAAATCGAAACCATGAGCGAACCGGAATTGGCTGAAGCCGCCGCCATGACCAACATATTTGCCAAATTGGCACCTTCCCAAAAGGAACACATCATCCGCGCCCTGCAAAGCAGCGGGCATGTGGTTGCTTTTATGGGCGATGGGATCAATGATGCCCCGGCCTTGAAAGCCGCCGATGTGGGCATCTCGGTCGATAGCGCGGTGGATATCGCCAAAGAGTCATCCGATATCATTTTGTTGGAAAATAGTTTGCTGGTGTTAGAGCAGGGCGTGATTGAAGGCCGCCGGGTGTTTGGCAATATCATCGAGTACATAAAGATGGCAGCCAGTTCAAATTTCGGTAATATGTTCAGCGTGGTGGGCGCCAGCGCCTTTCTGCCTTTCCTGCCCATGTTGCCGATCCAGGTGCTGGCTAATAACCTGCTCTATGATTTCTCGCAAACCACCATCCCAACCGACCAGGTGGATGAGGATTGGTTAACCAAACCGCGCAAATGGACGATTGAGGAAATTCAGCGCTTTATCCTGTTCATTGGGCCGATTAGCTCGATTTTTGATTACGCCACATTTTTCGTCATGATTTACGTGTTCAATGCCTGGGACAACCCGGCGCTGTTCCATACTGGCTGGTTTGTCGAGTCGCTTTTCAGCCAGACTCTGATCATTCACATTATCCGCACCAATAAAATTCCGTTCATCCAGAGTCGTGCCAGCTGGCAATTACTGCTCACATCGCTCATCATCGTCTCGGTTGGGGCCTGGCTGACCGTCTCCCCATTGGCAAACTCGCTTGGCTTTGTGGCGTTGCCTGCGCTGTACTGGTTGATCCTGGCCGGAATGTTGGTGTGTTACGTTATCTTAACACAAATTGTGAAGACCTGGTTTTACCGCAAGTTTGGTATCTGATCGCAATCGATATTTAAGAATATTCTTCCATCCTGGTTCATAAAAGAGGATATTCGGGCCCATTTTTTTGGCATGCATCCTCAAAAAGGGTTAATCAAAAGGGTTTGGGGTGTTTTTCGTGAACGAAACGATTGAAAAACACCCCAAAATTCTTTTGTTTCATATATTTCACTTCAAAATGAAAATGGTTGATTATCTTGATAATTCAATCTTGATTTGGCAAATGTATGCTATAATAAAACAAATGATTGAATAACTGTTCAGTTGTTTATAGACCTGATGAAACCATTTACCTTAGACGAACACACCGCTGCTCATGTGGCAGAACTCTTTCGCACTTTCAGCGATACCAGCCGGGTACGCATCCTTTCGGCGATTATCGACAAGGAAGCGAATATTACCGCGTTGGCGGAAATAGTCGGCATTACCGAATCGGCCATCTCGCATCATATGCGTGGACTGCGACAAATGCGCATTGTTCGCGCGCGCCGAGATGGCAAAGAAGTCTTTTACAGCGTGGATGATCCTCACATCATTGCCTTGTTCCAGCAGGGAGTACATCATGTTCAGGAAGAATAATGCCCTTCTGCTGGTTATCCTGATTTGTATCGTGGCTGGACTGGTTGCATCTTTGGCTCCGTCCTGTTTTATTGAAAACCAAGGTTTATTTGATTCATCTTTCACTGAAGATTTATTACTGCTCCCCGTACTATTGCCCATCACCGGTTTGTTGCTTCTGCTGACCAGACTCTGCTCAGCTTATTTTGCAATCCCCCAGCTTTTTTCTTCCAAGCTCGTTCCCCCTCCTATCTCAAACTAAATAACAGATACCTTTTCTACGGCATTTTGCCGCAAAGGTAACCTGATTCTGCGTGGTTTTCACGTGGTATTTCCATTTCGCATTCGCACACTCGAACCTTACCATGCGGACGCCATCTACCATGCTCCGCGTACTGCGAAAGAATATTGAGGGAGTTATCCTGCTCATGATGAATAATAACAATCCTACAAGAACGGGACTATTCCGTAAAGGTGCCTGGATTATCGGCGGCACAATTTGCATAGGTTTAGGATTGCTGGGTGTATTTTTACCTATTTTGCCTACCACTCCATTTTTATTGTTAGCGGCTTTTTGTTACGGCCGCGGGTCAAAACGCTTTTACCACTGGTTGGTTTATCGATCATGGGCTGGCGGAACCATTCAGAATTACCAATCCGGACATGGCATACCTCTCAAGCAGAAGGCATTCACCATTGCGCTCTTGTGGTTGACAATTGGATCGACTATTTGTCTTGTCATAACGGCAGGGTGGCTGAAGCTTGTATTGGTTGTCGCGGCAATCGCTGTCACGATTCACCTTGCAAGGATGAAGACCTATCAGCCTGCTATGTCTTTACAGGCAGACAAAAAGCAACGAATGGATTCAATGGAAACCATACCTTAATTTCTTCAGTCTGGACAACCAGAGTAATCATGAGGAACCTTTATGTTAAAAGGCATCTACGCAGCAGTTTCAGCCATGGTCGCAGGCACAAACAAGCAAGCAATCAATGCGCACAATACAGCCAACCTCAACACACCAGGATTTAAGCAAGTGTTTACGACCATGCAAGAGTTTCAGAAAACGGACGTATTTTCAACCGGGAGCAATCGCCAGAATGGATCTCAAGAACCCATCGGAAACCTTGGGCTGGGTGTCATGACGACGGAAACGCGAACGAAATTTTCCGAAGGGGCATTGCAGGCTACAAACCATCCTTTCGATTTCGCAGTTCAGGGTGATGGTTTTTTCCGGATTAAGACCTCCGCTGGCGAGCGTTATACCCGTGATGGACGTTTCATTCGAGATGCGAATGAGAATCTTGTGACCGTTGATGGGAATTCGGTATTGGATGCATCCGGAAACGCGATCCGAATTCCAAATGGTGAAATCAGCGTGGATCCCAGCGGGAGAGTTCTAATCAGTGGCACACCAACTACTCAATTGGGCATCGCGGAATTTGCTCGTCCAGAAACACAGTTACAAAAAAGTGATGGAAATCTCTTTGAAGCGCTGGAGGCCCCGGCTCAAACGATAACAAATTCCACAGTTCAGCAGGGACATTTGGAAATGTCAAATGTCAATCTGGTTGATTTGCTGATCAGTACGAAAACCTATGAAGCCGCCCAGAAAATGGTTCAAAATCAGGATGAATTATTAGGAAGAACAATCAGCTCGCTTGGAAAGCTTGCCTGAGAATTCGAAGAATTAATTCAGATTAAAAAATTTGCATTTGAAGGAGATTAAACAAAATGGACTTTCTCGAGGACTTGTTTGATTTTGGCGACCGTAAACGTAGGAACAGGGCTGGAATCTTCCAAAATGGAGACCACTATGACGATGACCACCATGACGATGACCATCACAATCTGCATAATCAAAACCAGCAATATCCGGGTAATACTTTTCCCCAGGTTTCGATAAATTCACCTTTTCCTGCAAACCAACAATTCCCTGAAATTCCTGGGGCTTCTTTGCCGGGTGCCATTTGTCGGAAATGTAACACTCAAACTGTTCAAGCTGCCAAATTTTGCCACGGGTGTGGATCGGCGATCGAATCTATCCTAAATTGCGCCAGCTGTGGATCAAAGTTACCTGTCAATGCGCTTTTTTGCGCTCAATGTGGCTATAAAAATGGATAAGCTAAAAAAAGAAAGGGATGAGAAGGATTTACAAAAAGTGAAATGAATATCATCCAGAACTTCATAACAGAAAGTGCTGAATAACCCCTCATGGCCTTTATGGTTTTCAGGCGTAGTCTAGCCAAAGTATTGATTAATCAAAATAAATCCAGGTTCAAGGAGTAGGAAATGTCAAAACGAACTTCATCCGTGGTGCATACCGGCGAATTGAATGGCGCGAAAATATCAATCCAAGCCATATACAACCAAGGATTACAGGAGTCGATCACCATCATCAATCAAGGTACTGTTATTCAGCCGATGTCAGGCTGGGTGCTTGCCAGTTTGCGAGGACAAGTTTTTTATCAATTTCCAGATGATTTGCTGATTCGACCAGGTATGAAAGTAGTAGTTTACAGCGGCCAGCAGGCATTGGAGAAAACGCAAGACTACCGGAATGGTTGGATCGGTTTATGGTGGACAGCTGACCAGGTTTGGAACAATCATGGTGATTCTGCTATCTTGTTTGATGCGAATGACCTGGAGATTGACCGCCTCTCCTATCCGCATGAGCGTGTGCTAGGGAGCAGCTCCAACCGTCGAAAAAGTTTAGTACGAACTGAGAAAGGCTTCGAAATTTTTGATGAACTGATGCACCGGGAAAAGCAAGTAACCCGCAAGCAGCATGATGTGTTCGTAGCTCAGTTATAAAACCAAATCAATGCCTTTCGTAAAACCGTCACCCCTTCATCATTGATCACCATAGTGTGGAGAAAGATTTCTACCCGGACCGTCGAGGCTTCTGGTCGACCTCTTGAATTGGACAAAATTACCCAACGATCTGGTGCGTCGAAGATGAAATGGCATCATATTTTTAGCCATGATGCCTGGGATGAGTGCAAAAATGAATACCAAAAAAACCAAAAGCGCCCTATTGGACGATTAATTGGCTGTTGCAAAACAAAATTTAAGCTGCAAAGGAAAATAGCTTGATTACTGAACTTGAAACTTTCATACTCTCTGTCGTCCAAACCATTTATGATGTCTCGGGCTGGTTTGGGGTTGCTGGGATGTTAATATTCGAAAACGCCACCGGCATCACTCCCAGCGAAATCATCCTCGGGCTGGCCGGCTGGATGCTAATTGCCGAGCACCAATTGCCGCCTTCAATGATCCCGCTGGGCGGTTTCTATGCTGCCATCGGCAGTGTAATTGGCGCATCGATTGCCTACTGGGTGGCTCGATTGGGTGGACGCCCGGTGATCGATAAATTCGCGCGCTGGGTGCGGATTGACCCGGCGCACATTAACAGCGCCGAAAAACAATTTCAGCGCTGGGGTACCGGACTGGTGCTCGTTGGACGTATCATGCCCGGGATCCGCACCCTGATCAGTATTCCGGCCGGGTTGGCGCGCATGCCTTTTGTCACCTTTTTCGTTGCCACCTTTATTGGAGCTTACGTTTGGTGCACCCTGATTATTGGTGCGGGGTATTTCCTGGGCCAAGAGTGGGTGCTGATCAGTGCTTACCTGAAACAATTGCTGCCTTTTCTGTTAGCAGGCGGAATCATTGTTCTTGGGCTTTATTTCTGGTTTGTCCGGCGCAAAACGGTTTATGGGCCAGTTCTAGCGGATGATTAGTAATGGCGATGTTTTGATCTGTAAGTCCCGCCTGCCACAGCGGGAGAAACCGCGAAGATAGAGGAGTGAAAAGATAATTTCATGCAAACCAAACCCTGGCATACCTTTACCATTAATGATGCCTTCCATCAACTGAAAAGCCAGCCTGCAGGCTTGAAGACAGCAGAAGTCGAAACCCGCCTCCAACAATTTGGGCCAAATGAGTTGCAAGCTGCTCATCGTGTTTCGCCCTGGGAAATTTTGCTCGAGCAGTTCAAAAATGTGCTAATCCTGATTCTGTTGGGTGCAACAGCGATTTCACTATTCCTGGGTCAAGGTGTTGAATCCATCGTAATCGGCATCATTGTGTTGTTTGCTGTGGGTTTGGGTTTCATTCAGGAATACCGCGCTGAACGCGCCATCGAAGCTTTGCGTAAAATGGCCGCCCCTACCGCCACGGTCTTGCGCGATGGATTAGAAATCAAAGTTCCGGCGCGGAGCCTGGTTCCAGGGGATGTCATCCTGCTGCACACCGGTGATCGAGTCCCGGCTGATGCGCGTTTGATCGAATCGATCAACATGCAGGTTGAGGAAGCTGCACTCACTGGTGAATCAGTTGCGGTGGAAAAGCATGTCCGCGCATTGGAAAATGACGACTTATCGCTTGGAGATCGCAAGAACATGGTCTATGCTGGGACAGCCATAACCTATGGGCGCGGCCAGGCATTGGTGGCGGCTACCGCCATGCAGACCGAGTTTGGTAAGATTGCTCAATTATTGCAAACCATCGAAACTGGCCGGACGCCGCTGCAGCAAAACCTGGATAAGGTGGGCACCGTCCTGGCGCGGGCCGCTTTTGGGATAGTAGCCATCATAGTGGCCCTGGGATTAATGCGTGGACAACCCCTGATCGAAATGCTCATCTTTGGTATTGCCCTGGCGGTGGCTGTCGTTCCGGAAGCTTTGCCCGCTGTGGTCACCATTTCGCTGGCGATTGGCGTGCAAAAGATGGTCAAACGTAACGCGCTCATCCGCCGCCTGCCAGCTGTGGAAACACTCGGCAGCACCTCGGTGATTTGCTCAGATAAAACTGGTACGCTTACCAAGGATGAAATGACGGTCCGAAATATTTACACTTCTGGACAGACGTTCATGGTCTCGGGGGCAGGCTATGCCCCTCAGGGCGAATTCTCCAGGGATGAGGGCGCATCCATCGAACCAACTGATGCGCTTAAATTGACGTTAACTGCCGCAGCGCTGGCATCGGATACCCAACTGATCACAGCAGATTCGGAAACGGGCCCTGGTTGGTCTATTAAGGGTGACGCAACTGAAGGAGCGTTGGTGGTCGCTGCAGCGAAGGCCGGATTTCACAAAGAAACCCTGGATTTTGAATATCCACGCGTGCAAGAAATCCCCTTCACATCCGAAACAAAACGGATGACCACCCTCCATCAAACCGCTCAGACACTCACGGCTTATGCCAAAGGTGCGCCGGAAGTTATTTTGGAAGCGTGTGCTTTTGCTTTGACCGAAAGCGGTGTAACGCCGCTGGATGCCAGTGGTCGGGCGCATATATTAATGCAGGCGCAAGAGATGGCTGGCGAGGCGCTGCGTGTTTTGGGTATTGCGCAAAAAACAAATGTGACGGCAGAGACTGCCGAGCAGGGCATGACTTTTTTAGGACTTGCCGGCATGATTGACCCGCCACGCATGGAGGCGAAGGCGGCAATCGCGGTCTGCGCGGATGCCGGTATACGCCCGGTCATGATTACTGGAGATCACCCCGTAACCGCTCAGGCAGTGGCGCGTGAGTTAGGGTTGCTGCGCAGCGGCGGACGTGTGTTGGTAGGCGAAGAATTGGAGCAGATGTCTGATGAACAACTCCAACGCGAGGTGGAAAATATCAGTGTGTATGCGCGTGTTTCGCCTTCACACAAATTACGGGTGGTGACAGCCTGGCAGGCGCGCGGGCATATTGTTGCCATGACAGGCGATGGTGTCAACGATGCCCCGGCCCTCAAGAAGGCAGACATCGGCATCGCGATGGGCATCACCGGCACAGATGTGACCAAAGAAGCCGCTGCTATGACCCTGACCGATGATAATTTCGCTTCGATTGTGGCGGCTGTGGAGGAAGGGCGAGGCGTCTTCGGTAACATCAAGAAATACTTGATGTATCTGATCTCATCCAACATCGGGGAAATTGGCCTGATGGCGGGAGCTGTCCTGCTGGGACTGCCTCTACCATTGACGGCAGTCCAAATTCTATACGTCAATCTTGCCACCGATGGTCTGCCGGCCCTGGCATTGGCAGTTGACCCGCCAGAAAAAGACTTGATGAAACGTAAGCCGCGCAACCCGCGCACCGGCATTTTCACCCGTCCGGTGGTGACGCTCATGCTGCTGGGCGGCATCTGGTCAACGATCATCAACCTGGGATTGTTCACCTGGGCCTTGAACTCAGGCCGCAGCCTGGAGCAAGCCATGACGATGAGCTTTGTCTCGCTGGTCTTGATCCAGTTTTTTAAAGCCTACAATTTTCGTTCTGACCGGCATTCGGTATTGAACAAGCCTTTTGCCAATAAATGGCTGAATTTAGCAGTGGGATGGGAATTGATTTTATTAGTTCTGATCGTTTACCTGCCGTTTTTGAACGCAGCCTTCAGCACATACGCCCTGCCATTGATAGATTGGTTGATCGTTTTAGGGCTGGCCGTTACGATTATGCCCATCCTGGAAATTGCAAAATGGATGGAGCGCAGAGGTTGGTTTGGAATGGTTGAATAGGTTCAAATTCGTTAGGCAAAGGATTGGTCATGAAATCTAAAAGTAAGAGTACTCCAGTCTCAACAAAGAATTTAATCAAAGCCGACCACCACGCGAATAATAACCGCCGTGTAGAATGGCGGAAAATTGGGCTGCGTCTGGCGGCAA